>DASTGW010000421.1:0-5063 GCA_035718705.1 Terriglobales bacterium
ACGCCCTCCTCAACATGACCTGAGGCAGCCGGCAAAACTGATTCCCAGCAGCAAAACTGATTGCGAAGCAAACAAAAAGGTGAAGGGGCGCTTTTGGCGTCTCCTCCACCATATTTTCAGAATAGCAATTTGAAGGTGGCGGCATGCCAAATCTGTCGATAAATTTCTTTACGCGAGTGCCGGAAAGGGAAAGTTACCCCCGTATTTGCTCCAAGATTTCCCAGCGACTGTTCTCGCATCCAGAAGGAGATTCTTGGTAGGCTATCGGACCATGAAACGCGGATGGAAAATCGCCGGTGGCATAGTGGGGCTGGCGGTGGTGGTGCTGGCTGGATTGTTTCTGCTGGCGATTCGTGTTCCGCGGCCGCAAGTTGCGTCTGCCAGTGGGCAAGTGCTGCCGGACTTTACCGTCAAAGACCAAGACAATCGAGACTTCACCCTGTCATCGCTGCGGGGCAGTCCGGTACTGTTGATCTTCTACCGCGGTTACTGGTGACCGTTCTGCATGAGCCAATTGCGCGAGTTCGCGCAACGAAAAGCCGATTTCGATCGCCAGAATGTAAAGATTGTCGCCGTGAGCGTGGATGATGTCGCACATGCACGCGAAGTTTGGGAAAAGGCTGCGAACCGGGAGTATCCGATCTTGAGCGATCCAGGCGCGAACGTCATTCGCGAATACGGCTTACTGCATACAAAAGGGCACGGCGGAGAGGATATTGCGATCCGCACGACGATCTACGTTGATGCGAATGGGCGCGAGGTCTTTCGCCGGGTGAGCACGTCGGCGATGGATGTGCCCAAAGTGAATGAAATCCTGGAACGCATAGCGGGTGCGAAGCACTGAGGCACTCGAATTCAAATCCCACCTACTATTCGGCCCGGAAAGCCACGAGCGGGTCGAGGGCGGAGGCTCTGCGGGCGGGAAGATAGCTTGCCACGAGCGCAATGGCGGCGAGCAGGACGGCAACCGCGGTGAGCACGGTTGGGTCATTCGGGGTTACCTGGAAGAGTTGCGAGGCGATAAGGCGCGTTGCCAGCAGCGCGCCCAGCAGACCGATGCCCAGGCCGATCAATGTCAACTTCATGCCCTGAGTAACGATCATGCGTAATACGTCACTGCGCTGTGCGCCGACGGCCATGCGGATGGCGATCTCACGGCTTCGCTGCGAGACGGTATAAGACAGCACGCCGTAGATACCGATGCACGCCAATAACAAGGCAATGGCCGAGAACACGGAGAGGAGCATGGTGGTGAAGTGTTCCTGGGCGACCGAGCGGGTGATGCGCTCAGCCATGGTGGACACGCCGGTGAAGGGCACGCCGGGAGCTTTGCTGGCGACGATCTGGCGGATCTGATTGGCGAGCGGCATGGGGTCAGTTGTGCCGCGCACGACGAGATCAAGACTGTAGTGATTCCAGCGCCAGGCGTCGTTGGGAGCCTGTTCGATAGGAAGATAGAACTCGGGAGCCGCACCTTCGCGAATGCCTTCGGAACGGAGGTCACCGACAACGCCGATGACTTCCTTGAAGACGGGAGTGCCGGCATCGTCGCGCTCGCAACAGGCGATGCGTTTACCGATGGGACTCTGTCCGGGCCAAGCTAACCTTGCGATGGTCTCGTTGACGATCATTACTCGTTGCGAAGTCGGAGTGTCCTGCGGGCCGAAGAGACGACCGGCTTTGAGGGGAATCTTGAGCAGCGAAAAGAATTCCGGCGTGACCATCTGGAAGCGTCCTTGAATGAGGGAGTCAGGGGCGTTGAAATCGCGGCCTTCGGGGAGGAGTCCGTTGCTGTGTCCGCCGCCGAGGGGGACGCGGGAGTCGAGCGCAGCGGATTCAACACCGGGAATGCGCTCTACGTCTTCAAGAATCGAATAAAAGGTCTGGCGGATCTTGGTGGGATCCTTGTATTCAGCCTCGGGAAGAGGGATGCGCCCGGCGATCACATTGGTGCCGTCGAAACCGGCGTCGGTGTGATTTAGTTTCGCGGCGCTTTTGAGAAGCAGGGCAGCGCCGACAAGCAACATGAGAGTGAGGGCGGTTTGGGCGACGACGATGGTGGTACGAACCCAGTCCTTGGAGGCGCGTCCGCTGGTAGCGTTGCTGGTTTCGCTGATGGCACTGCTGAGGAACAGGGAGCGCGAACGCAGGGCAGGCACGATGCCGCAGAGAATGCCGCACGCAAGCGTGACGACCAAGGCGAAGATCAGGGTGGAGGGTTCGAGTGTGGCTTCGGCAATCCAGGGCACTCCGCCGGGCATGCGGGTGGTGAGCCACTTGGCGGCGAAATAGGCGACGGCGATTCCGAGGGTGCCTCCGATGACGGAGAGGAAGACGTTCTCTACGAGGAGTTGCCGGAAGATGCGAAGCGGGGTGGCACCGAGACTGGCACGCATCGCGATCTCACGCTGACGACTGGCGGAGCGCGCCAATTGCAAGTTGGCGATGTTGGCGCAGGCGATGAGGAGAAGGAAGAAGGTTGCGGCCAGCATCAGGAGCAAGGAGGGGCGGTACGTCTCGACGAGGGAGTTATGCAGGGACTCGATGTGAATGCCGCGATCCTTGTCTTCCTTGGGGAAAAGTGTGCGTAGTCGAGAGGCGATGATGTCGAGTTCGGATTGTGCCTGGGAAATTGTGATTCCGGGATTTAGGCGACCGACGACGTAAAGACTGTGATCATCGTGTTCCTTGAGTTGCTCAGGGGTGAACGCCGTGGGAACCCAGAGCTGTTCGAGGGTTCCGGTGGGGTCGTAGCGCGGGGGCATGACACCGATGATGGTGTAAGGCAGACGATCGATTTCGATGGTCTTGCCGAGCGCGCTTTGGCTGCGATCGAAGCGGTCTCTCCAGATGGAGTCGCTGATGATGACGACGTTGTTTCTTCCGGGCTGAGCTTCCTCGGGGCTGAAGATGCGTCCGGCAATGGGAGAGGCGTCGAAGACCTTGAAGAAATCTGGGGAAACGCGGGCGCCCTGAATGCGTTCGGGAAGCGAGCCGAAGGCAACGTTGAAATTCGGGAACTCGACCGCAGTGATGTTGGAGACGGACTTGGTTTGATCGCGCCAATCGTTCCAGTTGCCGACGGAGACGTTGCCGTTGCGTCCGCGCCAGGTTTCGCTGAGCCATACGATTCGATCGGGGTTGCTGAAGGGGAGTGGGCGCAACAGGACGCGGTTGACGACGCTGAACAGCGCGGTGGTGCCGCCGATGCCCAAAGCGAAAATGAGGAGCATAAGCACGGTGGTGACCGGCGTCTTCAGGAGGATGCGCGCGCCGAAGCGGATGTCCTGAAGGACGCTCTCCCAGGCAGCGGCGGGGCTGAGAGCGCGCACGGATTCCTTGGTCTGCTGAACGCCGCCGAAGGCGATGAGTGCTTGCCGGCGTGCTTCGGCGGGAGACATGCCTTTGGCGATGTTGTCGGCTATCTCGTGTTCGAGATGGGCGTTCACTTCAGCGTCGAGATCGGCTTCCTGTTTCGAGTTGCGGAATGGATCGTTTATGCGCATGGCAGACCTATGACTTGCAGAGCTAAGTGTGTTGGAGGATGGCGGCGATGGCCGCGGAGTAACGCTTCCACTCGTTGAGTTCGCGATCCATGTGCTTGCGTCCTTCTTTGGAGAGCGCGTAGAACTTGGCGCGACGTCCGGCGCTGGAGATCGACCACTCCGACGTTATCCAGCCTTGTTTTTCCAGGCGATGGAGCGCGGGATAGAGTGAACCCTGGCCGACCTGAAGAACGTTGCTGGAAATCTGCTGGATGCGATGAGCGATGGCCCATCCGTGAGAAGGCTCGAGCGCGAGGATCTTCAAAATAAGGAGATCGAGAGTTCCCTGAAGTAGATCGATGGATTCGGCCATTCGTTGCCTGCTGTCGGATGTCGACAATAGCAAGGGTTGTTGTCGACTGTCAACAACAAGGAGGCGGAAGGATCGGATCGAGGTGGGATGAGTGACGGTTAGATCGACTGAACGGGTATGGCGGTGACGTCTTCGATGAGTCCGACTTCTTTTTGGACGAAGGGTTCGGCGTACTCGACGCCGGCGAGGAGTCCGTAGAAGCGGGCCATGGTTTCCATGCGCTTGCGGATGTCGGCTTCCGGGACGAACAGAGATGCGCCTTCGGATTGTTGTCCGTATTGCGATTTGTAGGCGAGGAGGGAACGCAGACGTTGCTCGAATTGGGCGGTAATGTCGACGACGAAGGACGGGCGCGTGTCGGCATAGAGGGAAGCGTAGAGGATCTTGAAGGGGCGGAAAGGGTTGTCGGTTGTCAGTTCTCGGTTTTCGGTTGAAACGGTCACTGATAACGAATCTGGTGAAACGGGGCTTAGGTCGAGCTTTTTGAGGCCGGCGAGGAAGCAGGCTTCGTAGCCGAGTGGCGAGGCTTTGGCGTGGTCGGGATGACGGGCCTGCCAGTAGGGCAGGATGACGACCTGCGGGCGAAGCATGCGGATCACGCGGGCAATCTTGAGGCGGTTCTCATGCGTGTTTTCGACGCGAGTGTCGGGGATGTCGAGTGCACCGCGCCAGGTGACGCCCAGGATTTTCGCCGCGTCCGCGGCTTCGTTCGCACGTTCTTCGGCGGTGCCACGGGTGCCCATCTCGCCGCGGGTGAGATCGAGGATGGCGGTCTTTTGTCCGCGCTGCGCGGCTTTGAGTAGTGTGCCGCCGCAGGTTTGCTCGACATCGTCGCGGTGAGCGGCGATGGCGAGGATGTCGGTGATGGAATCATCGGGCGATCGGGTCATGGAGGTCTTTAACCACCAAGGGCACAAAGTTCACGAAGGTTTCTATAGAAACTCCTTTGTGGCACTTTGTGTCCTTTGTGGTTCACTTTTTTCTCTGCACCAAATAGAACGCAATCTCTTTTAGCGTGCTGGCACGTTCGCCGTAGGGGCTCAGGGCGTCGCAGGCTTCGTTTACAAGTTGGTCGGCCATCTGCGTGGCTCGCTCGAGTCCGTAAAGAGAAGGATATGTAGCCTTGTCGGCCTTGAGGTCCTTGCCGGCGGTTTTGCCCAGCTGCTCGGAAGTTTGGGTGACGTCGAGGATGTCGTCGGCGATCT
>DASTGW010000422.1:0-5752 GCA_035718705.1 Terriglobales bacterium
GCACCACGTGGCACCCGCTCCTGCCGTCGCAGACGAAGGGCAATGCCTACGTCACGGCCCGGGTGGACGCGAGCGGCCGCGTGGCGCTCGGTCTCGCGGGGCGACTCGCCTCCGCCGCCGGGCCGCCGTGAAGGCGATCCGGCCATCTTGTGTGCCGCCGTAGATCGCATTCAACAGGAGTTTGGCTGGAAAGCGTCCCACTCGGATCTACGCTCGATCGTTGAAAGTGCCTGGGGGTGGGAGCAGAAACAGCGTCGAGGCAAAGGCGCTTAGTCACTCTGCCTCACTACTGAACGGTTAGCGTAAAGTTCGCGGTCTTCACCATCGTGCCGCTCGTCGCAGTCACAGTCACGGTGTACGTTCCCGCGGGGGTACCGGGTTGCGGAGTTGGCGGTGCATTGCCCCCACCCCCTGCAGTACCGCCTCCGCCGCCACATCCCGCCATTCCTGCCAGTACGACGCAAATCAGCACCAGCATTGATCCGGTGCCGCGCTGTTTACGCATTACCAGCAGTCCAAAGATGCCGAACGAACCCGCCAACCAGGCTGCGAAATAGCTTCGGGCGCCCACGTGCATCTGTGCGATCGAAGGTGCTTTCGTCGTAATACTGAGCGTCGCATTCGCGACGCCGTTCGCCGTCGGCGTCAGTGGATTCGGGGAGATGATGCACGTTGCCAAGGAAGGACATCCACCTACGGTGAACGTCACCGAGGAATTGAAGCTCCCTTGCGACCCGATCGCCACCGATGACGATGTCGAACCACCCGCCGTTACCGTCGCACTATTCCCGGTAGAGAACTGCATCGTGAAATCAGGTTGCGAAGCAACAATGAATCCGGCCGTCCCCTGGCTGTGCGTGAGAGCCGGTACGCTCTGTTCGTGACTGTTTAGCGTCAACGTGTAGTTCCCATCGGCGGTACCCGCAGGGACATTTAAAGACGCCGACACTTGCGTAGTCGACCCGGATGTCAGCGTGACTGGGCTCGTTGGAGAAAACGAACAGCCCGTGCTCAGCGAGGGAACCGTACTGCACGACAGCACCACCGAACCGTTGAACCCCGTACTTGGCACTACTTTGAAGGTAAACGAAACATTGCCACCTGCACTCGCATTGCTCGGACTGCTAACGTTCGTAATCGAGTAATCGGTTAACAGGAAGGGAAGCGCTGTTGAGTTCGAAATGTTCCCATCCGCTCCGAGTACAGTGATAGTGCCCGTGCCAACTGTTCCCGAAGATGTCGTAACCGTCAGCGTACTAGTCACCGGATTTCCGTTAATAACACTGACCGTTGCCGGACTAAAGCCACAAGCTGATGGCGAAATCCCTGCGCTGGTCCCTGTACAGGACAGCGCCACCGAACCTGTATATCCATCATGCGGCGTGATTGTGATAACGCCAGTGAGTGTTTGATGGATCTTTGCAACGTTGGGAGTAAAACCAGCGGAACTCACGCTGATTCCAGGCTGCGCGATGACCGTCACAGGTAGGGGTTGCGAATGTAGCCGCACCATTCCGCCGAAATCCCAGTGCCCATCGACATCAATGTTATAAGTGCCCGGCGCGGTCGCAGCGCTCGTATTCAGAGTGAGAGTCGCCTGAGCGGTTCCGCCCGGAGTGAGCGTTACCTGCGCGCTGCTGCAACTCCATCCTGCGGGCAAAGTGAACTCGTTACATCCGAAGTGTACCTGCTGATCGAACGATCCCAAGGATGTCGCCGTAAGCTGGATCGTGGTCGAATCTCCATGCACCAGGTTCGCAATCGATGCAGGCTGCGGTGTGCCCACACTGAAGTCGATCACTCGCAAGCTCACTGCCTGTTGCCGCACTAATGCATTGGCATCCGTACCCATGCCCTTGATCTTGAAGCTGAAGTCCTGCACCGCCGAGTTTCCGGCCGTAACCGAGAAGTTCGTACCCCCGGCGTTCGGAACGAAGCTCACCGCATTTGGCGTGCATGGCGAAGGAAGCGGCCCTCCAACTCCCGCATCGCAACTGATGTTCACTGCATTGCTGTACCCACTGAAGCCTGTCAGTGTCCCGTTGAACGTTACCGACTGCCCTGGATAAGTCAGTAGGTCTGGATTGCTGATCGCCAACGCGTAATCCGGAGTTGCCGGGCTCGCCAGCGGCATCTCCCACACGCCACGCCCGTATGTCGAAGCTCTCAGTCTCGCTGGTTGTCCTGCAGGTGAGAAGATCGCCAGGCGTGTAACGGCAACGTTAGGAAGCGCTCCGTTCCCGGTCGCCGGACCAACCTCCGTCCACTGCGTGCTAAATCCGGCCGGAGTTGATGTCGCATAGACTCCCACGTCCGTGCCGACGTAAATCGTCCCATCCGACTTGTTCACCACAACCGCATCCGCCGGTGAATCCGGTAGATTGCCGGTAATGTCGTTCCACACGCCACCCGCGTTCGTCGTCTGCCACACGTGCGATCCGCCAAAACCCATCACCGTCACGTAAGCTGTGTTGCCCGTCGCATCGCGCGGATCAAGCGCAATTCCCGATATCGGATACCCATTCCCGTTGACGAAGCCGCCCTGCGCGGAAATATTCGTCCACGTGCTTCCGCTGCTCACGGCCGAATTCGTGAAGAATACCCGCCCATCGTCCGTACCCGCATAGATCACCTGCGACCCGCTCGCCGTCGCCGGGCCCCCCGCCGCCAGCGCACTCACCATCGCATTCGCATTGTTCCCGCTCGACGTACACGCCACCGTTTCCGCACTGCCATCGAATTTGTTGCTAAGCTTCGTCGCATTGGTACCCGATGTCGATACGCGCCACACCCGGCAGGTGCCCACGATGATCTTCGTCGAGTCCTGCGGGTCCAGCATGAATGGCATGTAGAACGCCGCACTGTCTCCCCCCACGGTTCCCGAATTCACGATCGTCGAGAACATCCCCGGAGCACAAGATGTGCCGCTCGTACAGCGTTGCAGCGACACGCGGGTATTCTCGCTGAACCACTCATTACCGTTATTCGGATTAATGTCCGTGTAACCACCATCGCCCGGCAACACCGACCGCCACGTCAAACCATTACTTCCGAAGCTGTTCTGGTCCACCGCCGGAGAGCCATTGTCCTGTGTACCGCCCAGCATCGTGTACTGGTTCGACGGATGCTGCGCGAACCACACGAACTGCGTCATCGACCCCATCGTGCCGTTCAGATTGTCGAAGGCTATCGTGCTGATGTTCCCATTGCTGGCATTGCAGAACTTCGACTGGCTCGAAAACGAACTCAGCGTCCGGTAAATCCCGCCATCATTCGCGAAGTACATGATGTTCGGATTCGTCTGCAGAAAATCGAACCCATGCTGGTCCGGATGCACGTTCGACACTGATCCTGTCGGCGAACATCCATACACGTGCGTGAGGTTCACAAACGGCTGCGCCGCACACGTCGGGTTACTGGAGTTAATGCGGCACTTAAAGATGTTGACCGCGCCGGCGTACACGTCCGTTGCCGTCGCTCCATTCGGAACCGCAGCCAATGCGAGGTTGTAATCTCCCTGCTTCGTGCCGCAGCCATCACTGTCGCCGCAGTTCGTGATCCCGCCGACGTTCAGCGACGTCCACGTCCGCCCCCCGTCTCTCGTCTGGTAAATGCCCCCATTTACCGGAGGCTCCGCTGAATTCACGTACCACAAGTACATCTCATCACGACCCGGTACCTGCGCGATTTCGCCGCGATAAAGAGGACATGTTGCCAGGCTCGTCGGCGACGATGGACAATTCCCCAGCGTCAGCGCCGCCGGCGGCTGGCTGAACCCAAAGGGATCATTTCCCATGCGCATCCAAGTGATCCCATCCGACGACACATAGAATCCGTGTGCGCGCGCAGCCGCATAGAACTTATGTTGCTGCGGATTGTAGATAACGCTGCTGACACTGCCGTTATCCGGAGCACCATTAGGATCAACAAGCGTGGCTTGAGTCCATGTTTGTCCCGAGTCGTAGGAGTAGTAGAGCCCACGGCAAGTCGCGACAACATTACCGTTTCCGCACGCTACAGTGCTGTTCGGAGGCTGTTCAGCACCGACCGTCAGCCCTTCGCTGGCCGCCGCGGCCGCCGCCACGACGATGTTGGTATCGTCAGTACTGAAAGCAATCTTCGTGAACGCCAGTCCGTGAAACGGTCGCAGCCCACCATTCGCCGACGCAATCAGCGCCCACGAATTCCCACCATCGGTGGATCGTAAAATCCCCAATCCGTAATACGAATCCGTCGAACTGTTGCCCTCTCCCGTCCCCACTATCAGCAGGTTCGGATTCCCCGGCTGGATCGCCATCGATCCCACCGCCGTCGTAGCTTGATCGTCAATGAGTGGCGTCCAGAAAACTTTGCTCACATCCGGGTTCGCCGCTGTCGTTGACTTCCACAGTCCTCCGTACGCCCCGCCCAGATACACCGTGTTCCCCGACGGATCGTTCTGGTCAACCACCACCGTCGTCGCACGACCAGTCACCACTCCGTAGTCTTGCTGATCACCCGGGTTCACCACCGACTTCATCGGCGCCGGACCAAGCTCCGTCCACACCGGTGTTGCCATTCCCGCTGCCGGAGTCGCAGCCGTTCGCACCTGCCGTCGCAACAGGTTTTGCAATCGAAGCCTGTCTCTTTGTTGTTTTGCTCGTTCCAGCAGTTCCGGCGCTGGGCGACCCTTCACGCTCCGCCCATGCAGAAACCACTGCTCTCGTTCCGCCGGATGGTCCCGATCCGCGTCCACATCCTGGTCCGCGTCGCCCGCATGAACAAAACTGGCCGCCAGGGTAAGAAGAAGGAGGAGTGCAGCGATACGGCTAAACAGGGAACGACACTTCGAGGGCATCACGCGCCGGACCAGCTTTCAAAATTCTGGAGAAATCGACAGAAAAAGTATGTTGCTGCTCGAAGAGGGGTGTCAACGAAAGTGGGCCATCTAAGACACTTATCGCAGGCCACTTACGGGAAACGCTGCACGCTACGGGCCAAATCCTCTACTGCAGTCACCGGCACCAAGAATCAACAAGCCGAACCGTATTTGTAATGAAGTGAAATCCCTGTCGCTTCGTCCCAATTGCTTTCGTCCATTCTCGAACTTCTTCCGCTACTCTCTCGTGATTAGGAGACCTCATGCGCTTCTGCTTAAAAGTCATTTTCCTAACGCTTCTATTCGCCTGTTCAGTGTTCGCGCAAACAGACTCCGCCCCTGTGGGAGATCGACCTTACGATGGCTTCGTGGGGAATTGGACCGGTCATCTCGAGTACCGCGACTACAGCAATAACCAGCGCGTTCTACTTCCGACCTGGCTGACGGTTTCCACCTACAACAACGGCAAATCCTTACGCTTCGATTACGTTTACGACGACGGCCCCCACAAGATCGTCAAGGAAACGACGCTCGTCACCATCGACCCTGCAAAATCAACATGGACATCGTCGGGCGACAAAAGCAGCGAAATTTACCAGGTAGAAGGCTTGAAAGAGTTCCTGCAGAAGGGAAGAGGGAAGTTGTTGCTCACCGGCAACGGCACTGAAAATGATAAGCCTGTCTCAGTGCGTATTACGGTTACGCTTCAACGTAACCTCTATCAATTGGTGAAAGAAACAAAACCTGCGGGCGACGATTTCCAATTCCGCGACGCCTATGTCTTCACTCGCAACGGACCGCCAGAGCCGCAGTGAAAAGAAGGGCGGCCCCGAAGGGCCGCCCTCGCAACATCGACCTGGTTACGCCGACCTGGTTACGCCGCGATCTGCCGCT
>DASTGW010000423.1:0-6579 GCA_035718705.1 Terriglobales bacterium
CAGAACTGATCGGTGCACTCGGTGGTGAACGGTGAGTCGAGTTCACGATCGGTGTAGATCATGCCAATCGTGTTCTCGGCCCCGAACTGGCGATTCAAGCGGAGGATGCCGTACTTCGCTGACTGGCCTTCCAGCGGATCGTTGTCAGGGACGATCTTGCCGGGAGCGCGGTCGTTGGCGAACAGAGCGCCGATGGACCATTTCCCGAGCTTGCCGGTGGCACGCGCCCCATATAAAGGATCGGCGATACGGCGGGTGAAGACCAGGTTGATCGGCGTGAGGAAGTAGCCGGAGTTCTCGATGAAGAACGGACGCTTCTCGGGGAAGAATGTTTCAAAGCGCTGATTGACGGTGACCTGCGGATCGTCAGACTCTACCTGTGCGAAGTCCGGATTGACGGTTGTGTCCAGCACTAGGCTGCTATGGACTACCGCTTTCGCGTCGAATCCAACGCGCGGTTCGAGTGTTTTGCCGGCGAAGTTCACGCGACTGAGATCGCGGTCATCGATGGCGTTAAAAGATCGCGCCGTGATGTACGGAATCAACTGCATGTTGTGGCCGGGCTTCACCCCTTCAATGCCCTTGAGTTCGGCCATGTCCTGAAATGGCGGATAAGGGCGGCCGTTCTGGAAAGCAGGGAAGTAGGAGTTTTCGTTCGCACGAGCAGCGGCGCGATGGAAGATAAAGCGCCAGGTGTTGTCGCCTGAAGGGCGGAAGCGCAGCGTCTTGAACGGAATCTCGACCAGAACCATGTAGCCCTGTTCGGTGACCTTGGTCTTGTCGTTCCAGAGACCGTCCCAGGCGAGCGAAAAATTTTGCCCGTTGGAAACGGTGCCGTCCTGCTGCACGCCTTTCGGGTTCAGATAGAAGAGGTACGCGTTCTGCTGATCCGCGAAGGTGTCGAGGAAGAAGCCGATCTGGTCATCGTCGTCCACGTCTTCGCGGCGCGACATATGCGAGCGCAGGTGGCGAGGATCAGAGTCATGCGCGAGGAACACTAAATAGAGGTTCTGGTCGGTGAAGCCGAGATAGACATCGGTGGCTTGTGTGGGAACTTTGCCGAAGACCGGCTCGCGCGTGATGAACTGATCCACCTTGGTCATGGATTTCGCGAGTGCGGTGCTGGCCGTGAAGCCTTCGAAGTCATCGAGCGTCGGCGCCGAGAGGATTTTGGGAATGTGAACGACCGGATTGTTGGCGACGCTGACCGCGTCGGGGGTCGCTCCGGCGAACAGAGACAAGTGGACCAAAACACTGAACGACGCCAGCGCGAAAGCTTTGCCCCATTTCACGAGCGGATCCTCTGCGGCCTCTGACGAGGCAAGTAGAAGATGGATAGCCGTGTGGGGACGGACACCTAGTCCGGGCGGATAGATAGATGGGATCAAAGTCCCGCTCGAGGCAGCTGATTAGGAGTTGATTTCCGCGATCGAGCCTCAGAAAAGCTGGAATTAAAAATGTCCAGTTCTGATGTGGAACTCTGAACCTCTACGGTAAACGCAAGATGTAGGGGTAGCCTTCCTAGAAAACACCACGCTTCGTGCTTCCCCAAAATAGGACTTTTCCACACGTCTCACCTTGAAAAAAGGCGTTGACGCGCAATGGTTTAGGCGTAAGATGTGGTCGAAAGTGGTAGAAAGTGGAGCAATAAGGGCGACCGGTGGAGAGTTAAGGCGGGTCGCTGGATTTGAGTGGGATGCGAGACGAAATCGCCAACATCCCGACGGTTTTAAAGGTCAAAAAGCTCACTTTCGCCTCAGAAATTTATGTTTCGCGGCAATCACCCAACTCGAGTCGACGAAAAGGGACGGCTGAAGGTCCCTGCGGACTTCAAGCGGGTGATCGACGAAAAGTATGGCGCGAAATTTTACATCACTTCGCTGGATGGGAAGGTTGCTCAAGTTTATCCCTTCGAGGAGTGGGAGCAGATCGAAGCCAAGCTGAATGGGCTTTCGAACTTCAATCCGGCGAAGAAGCGGTTCTTGACCGTGACGAACTATTACGGTCAGGCGGTGGAAATGGATGCCCAGGGCCGGTTGTTGCTGCCGCAGTTGCTGCGTGAAGGGGCGAACCTTAAGGGCGATGTTGCGGTGATGGGCTACTTGAACCACCTGGAAGTGCAGTTGATGGAAACGGTGAAGGCGGAAGTGGAGCAGGGCTTCACGGAAGCGGACCAGGCGGAATTGGACAAGTTAGGAATTTAGGCCCTGAGGGGCGATGTGGCGGAAGCGAAGTTCAGTCACATACCGGTTCTTTTAAAAGAAGCGATCGATTTCTTAGCCGTTCGGCGTGGCGGGACGTATGTGGACGCCACGTTGGGCCTAGGAGGTCACAGTTACGAGATCGCAAAGCTGATAGGGCGCGAAGGGCGGCTGATCGGGTTCGATAAGGATCCGGCGGCGCTCGAGAGAGCGCGGCAGAAGCTGAGCGAGCCTCCGGCGGAGTTGAAAGACGACTGGCCGGAGATGCAGTTCGAGCATGGCAGCTTCGCAACGATAAGTGAAGTGCTCAAGGCGAACTCGATAGACGGACTGATGGCGGACCTGGGTGTTAGCTCGCTGCAGTTAGAAGATGCGAGCCGCGGATTCAGTTTTCAGGCGGATGGCCCTCTCGATATGCGGATGAATCCGCAGGAGGGAATGACCGCCGATCAAGTGGTAAATCGCATGGACGAGACGAGTCTCGCGAATGTGATTTACGAATTCGGTGAGGAAAGGAGGTCGCGGAGAATCGCCAGAGCCATTGTTCGGGCGCGGCCGATACGTACTACCAGACATCTGGTAGAGGTGGTGTCGGCCGCGGCCCGGCCAATGAAACAAGAGCGGATTCATCCAGCGACGCGCACTTTCCAGGCAATCCGAATCTTCGTAAACCGTGAACTAGATGATGTAAAGGCGCTGCTCGAAAGCGCGCCCACCGCGTTAAAGAAAGACGGCCGACTGGTGGTGATCAGCTTCCACTCGCTGGAAGATCGCATCGTGAAAGATGCGATTCGCGATGGAGCCCACAAGGGTGTGTACGAAATGCTGACGAAAAAGCCAGTGACGGCGACGGAAGAAGAGATCGAGAGCAATCCGCGGTCGCGCAGTGCGAAGTTGAGGGCCGCGAGAAAAGTTTGATCCACAGCGAAGTGGAAAACACTGTGGGAGATGTGAAGAAGTGCAGGGCGCTGGAAATTCGGAAAGTGTCAGCGCCAGTAAGAAAGGTTATCCGGGTCTGTGGTAGGACACGGAGGTTTCAAATGATGAACGGAACGATGATCGACCAACTAGTAGAAATCGTGGCGCGTGCGGAAGAGCATGCTCGGGAAATCGAAGCGCCTGCGGTGAATGCGAAGCCTGAGTTGATGCCGGGCTTCCTCTATGAAATCCAGCAGTCACAGGTAATGTACGGAGTCGCGTAAATGGCAGCCACAGCGCTTACCAATCCGGTGAATGTACCCGCGTCGCGTCGTCGGCAGGAATTTGTCGGCGGACGCCAGGCGTGGTCGGTAACCCCCGAAGTGTACTTCGCCAAGCAGATCGATAACTCCCGCCTCGTGAAGGTGGACGATCCGAAGCGTAAGCGCGAGATGCGCATGTTCTCCGCGGTTCTCTGCATGCTGTTCGCGCTGGTGATGATGTATGCGTGGCAGCACTTCAGCGCTATCGAATACGGCTACAAGATTGAAGATCTGAAAGCAAAGCACGACAACATGGCCGAAGCCAACCGGCTGCTGCGGCTCGATCTGGCGCAGTTGCGCGATCCCGAACGGATCGACGCGATCGCAAAGCAGATGGGCTTGCAGACACCTGATGCGGGTCAGGTGCAGAGGCTGGATGCCGGATCGAGCACGAGCGGCGCTCCGGTATTGGCGAAGGTGCAGTCGTCGGACGTGATGGTGATATCGCAATAACCCAGTCGTTAGTTGTTAGTCGTTAGTAGTTGGTCGTGTCGTGCCGGCCTTTACTAACTACGGATAACTAAAAACTGATTTTGGTTTTACTTGTGGTCCGGGTGGGTCAAACAGCCGATGTTTGCCGCGGCAAGTGAGCGCGCAGGCAACCGGACCGCGGCATCGAGGATGGCGGCTTGAGAGAGCCGCCATTCGTGTCATACGACGGATCAACTGACTGACTTCTCTTCTGGGGCGACTGTTGGCTGGAACTGGATCTTCGCCGAATGGCGCGACCAAGCGCTTGTATGTTCTCGGCGCGATCCTTTTTGTCTGGGTGTTTGCCGTCATCTTCCGGCTGGTTGAACTGCAAGTCGTCAAGTACGGCGAGTTTCAACAGCGCGCCGCCAAGCAGCAACAGCGCACCATCGACGTTTCTCCGCGACGCGGAGTCATCTACGACCGCAACGGTCATGAGCTGGCGATGTCGGTTAATGTCGATTCTGTCTTTGCCGTCCCCAGTGAAGTCCCCGATCAGATCAATACGGCCCAACTTCTTTCTCGCGTCCTGAAGGTTGATGCGAAAGACCTGCTCGCGAAGATGAAGTCTTCGCACTCGTTCTGCTGGATCGCCCGCAAGCTTGATCCTGATGTGAGCGAACGAATTCACGCTCTGAACTTGCGTGGCATCTACTTCCAGCAGGAATCGCGCCGCTATTATCCGAAGCGTGAAATTGCCGCACAGACGCTGGGTTACGTGGGCATGGACGACGAAGGCCTCGCCGGCCTCGAGCACGCGTATGAATCGACTCTCGCCGGCAAGCCGGGAGAGATGGTGATCTCCATGGACGCGCGCCGTCGACGTTTCGCGCGTGTAGAGAAGAAGCCCGAGGCGGGCGACAATCTGGTCCTGACGATCGACGAAAAGATCCAGTGGATCGCCGAGCGCGAACTCGATCAGGCCATGAAGGACACGCAGGCGCAGGCGGCGATGGCCGTCGTGCAGAATCCACATACGGGCGAGATCCTCGCCCTGGTGAGCCGTCCGACATTCGATCCGAACACAACGAAGAAGATCACGCCGGCGATGTTGAAGAATCACGCGGTCGCCGACATCTACGAGCCGGGATCGGTATTCAAGACGGTGACATACTCCGCGGCGCTGAACGAAGGCCTGATCAAAACGACAGACATCGTGGACACGCAAGGCGGCGTGATCAACGTCAACGGCTTGAGAATCCACGATGCCCACCAGATCGGCACAGTCAGTATCGCGGAGGGCTTTGCAAAATCCAGTGACGTCGCAGCAGTGAAGACTGCACTGAAGCTCGGTGAAGACCGCTTCTACAAATATATAAAGGACTATGGGTTCGGTAAGCAGACGGGAATCGAACTTCCGGGTGAAACCCGGGGACTGGCGAAGCCAGTGGAACGCTGGTCGAAGGTGTCGATTGGTGCAATGTCGATTGGTCAGGAAATCGGTGTAACGCCGTTGCAGGCGATTTCCATGATTTCGACGATTGCTAACGATGGCGTTTACACTCCCCCGCGCATTGTTGCCGGTGTAACCAAGGCGAACGCGCCGGGTCCGCAGACGATCTCGTTCAAACCGCCGCAGACCCATCGCGTAATCTCCACCATGACGGCTGCACAGATGCGCCAGATGATGGAAGGAGTGGTGCTGTTTGGAACCGCGCGTAGGGCAATTCTCGATGGATACACCTCGGCGGGTAAGACGGGCACGGCACAGAAGGTCGATCCGGCCACTGGTCGTTATTCGCACACAAATTACGTAGCTTCCTTCGCAGGATTCGCACCGGTGAACAATCCGGCGGTGAGCATCATCGTGGTGATCGATTCGGCGAAGGGACTTCATCAAGGCGGGCAGATCTCGGCGCCCGTGTTTTCGCGCATCGCGCAGCAGGTGCTGGCCTACATGCACGTGCCGCACGACGTCGATAGCAAAAATGACAAGCTGCGCATGATGCAAGCCAAGGCGAAGCCGGACGACATCGACGAGGAACCGCAGGAGCACGTGGGTGAGCCGCTCGTCGTGGCGGATGAACAACAGGACACGCCTGCGAAGCCAGTGCCCGTGAAAGCAACCCCGATGAAGGCCGATTCCAAGATTCCCGTGACCGTGGCGAAAAATGAATCACAACCGGAACTTCCGGCTCCCGCGAGTCCGGTGCAGCCGAACGGAACGGTAGTGCTCGATGTTGGTGGCGGCCCGACGGTGCCGTCGTTCCTCGGCAAGTCGAAACGTGCAGCCATCGAGATCGCGCAAAGCAGCGGCATCGAGTTGAACGCGATCGGATCGGGAACGGCAACCGAGCAATCACCCGCGCCGGGGGCGCGCATGCCGGCAGGTGGAAGAGTAGCGGTGCGGTTCAGTCGGTAATTAACCACAAAGGACACCAAGGGCCACGAAGGGATCAAATTGAATTTCGTGAACCTTCGTGACCTTGGTAGTTGATTCACTGCCACTTCTATAATCGAAAGAGATGAAGTTCCTTCAAGTTCTCGACGGTGCTGAGGTCCTCTCCCAGAGCGGCGATCCTGATATTACTGGTGTTGAATACGATTCGCGGCGCGTGAAGCCCGGTTATCTGTTCGTCGCCATGAAGGGCGAGGCGACAGATGGCAACCGATTCATCGATAAAGCCATCGCGAACGGCGCGGCGGCGGTAGTGTCAGATTCTTCG
>DASTGW010000424.1:0-14512 GCA_035718705.1 Terriglobales bacterium
GGTCGCCTATCTGATTCGCGAAGAATGGAAACTTCGTCGCAGTAACCACGACGGCATCTCTACCCCTCTGATCGATCGACTCATCGCCGTGGCTGCCAAAACCGGCGGACGAGCTGCTAAAGTATGCGGTGCCGGTGGCGGTGGTTGCGTCCTTTTCATGGTGAAAGACGGCGCCCGCGACCGCGTCGTAGAAGCATTGCGCATCAACGGTGGAGAAGTGCTTCCGTGCAAGTTTGCCACCGAGGGCCTCACGGTCAAAACGCAGGTGGTTAAAGCCGCAAAGGCATGAACGTTTTCTTTGCTGACGACGGACGACTCAAAAGTGGATGGCGGTTTGCTCTCGCGGTAATTGTGGTCGTAGCGGCGAATTTCATCGCCGGCTTCGTTGCTGTGGGAATAGCAGGCCGCCACGGAAAACTGCTCGACGTCGTTTACCGTCCGCTGCTGGTTCTTTTGCAACTTGTCGGCTTCTTTCTCCTCACCCAGCTACTCGATCGCCCTGCGGAATCCATCTGGCAATACAACGGGTTACAGCGCCGACACTGGCTTCGCGACACCATCGCCGGCGCGCTGCTTGGCTTTGTCCTGATCGGCATCGCCGTCGTTACCATCGCGACCTTCTTTCACCTCTCCATCGTCAGCCTCCGGTTCAATCCGCGGACATTCACCATCGGCATCGTCGTCTTCGGAGTCATTCTCGCCGCGGCCATGGCCGAGGAACTCGCCTTCCGCGGATACCCCTTCCAGCGCCTCGTTGAAGGCACAGGTCCAGTCGGCGCCATCATCATTCTTTCCGCCATGTTTGGCGGAATCCACATGGCCAACCCGCATGTTTCGGACAGCGTGCTGGTCCGCATCGCCGCTTTCTCCAACACCCTGCTCATCGGCATTGTCCTCTGTCTGGGCTACCTGCGGACGCGGGCTCTCTGGTTCCCATTCGGACTGCACTTCGCCTGGAATGCCGCCCTCGGCCTCTTCTTTGGACTGCCTGTCAGTGGCACCACCGACTTTTCGGTCATTGTCCGCAGCAAGGCATACGGCCCCGAATGGTTCCTTGGCGGCGGATACGGCATCGAGGCCGGATTCCTGGGGACAATCGTCATTGTTATTGGCCTGTTCTACGTCCTCTTCTTCGTAAAACCGGTTGTACTTACCCCCGCTCCAGCTCCCGTCCCTGCTGCTGCGCCGATAGCCGAGTTCCCGCCGGAAGGCATCCAAACCAGCAGTGAATCTTCAGCGGAGCTATAATCCACTCAGCAGAAGTTCACCGGAAATCCCATGAAAACGCAGCGCAGTGTCTTTCCTCTTCCTGCGACTCTAGGTCTCGCGCTCGTCTTATCGGCCACCACGCTTAGCGTACCTTCGTTTGCACAGGCTCCGGCACCGGCCAAAGCCTCACAACCGCCGCAACCAGCCGTGGCCACAGCAACCGACAAGAAAGATCCTGTCGTCATCCCCGACCGCAAGCTCACCGGCGAAGGCCGCATCATGCTCATTCGCGGTCTCAACGCCGAGCTCGGCTTCGCCCGCAAGCCGTTCCCGATGGGAAAGACCGGCATCAAGTTGAACGCCACGGACGGCAAACTCACTCCCGACGAGCAGCAGCTTGAGGCCATGATGGCCGGCTACGGCCCTGCCATCAAACCCGGCGACCGCGCTCGCATCACCGACGTCAAGATCAAGGACAAGAGCATCGTCTTCGACCTCAACGGCGGTCCGCAGAAGAAGAAAAAGTGGTACGAGCACATCCAGGTTTCCGGCGGTGGCGGGACCATCCAGCCCGGCCAGCCCACCGACGAAACCAACGTTCGCGGCTCTTACGTCGAGCTGACTTTCGACAAGTTTGTCCCCGACCTCAAGCCTGACGAGATCAAGCGCCTTCTCGATCCCGTGCTCAACTTCAGCGCGAAATCGGCAACCGAGGCCTATCTCGAAACCATTCCGCCCAAAGCAAAAGAAGCCATCAAAGATCATCGCGTTCTCGTCGGCATGAACCGCGAGATGGTCGTGAACGCCAAGGGACGTCCGCCGCAGAAGACCCGCGAAAAAGATGGTGACATCGAGTACGAAGAGTGGATCTACGGCACGCCACCGCAGGAAGTCGAATTCGTGCGTTTCAATGGCGATGAGGTCATTCGCGTCGAGACCATGAAGGTCGATGGTACCAAGCAGGTGCGCACCGACCGCGAAATTACAATCCAGCAGGAACAGCCGCAGGTCGCGCAGACACAGGATCAGCAACCAGGACAGGCGCCCGCAGCCGGAGCTCCGCAGCAAACCTCTCCGACCAGCGACGCCAACAAAGGTCCAAGCAAGCCGCCCACGCTTCGGCGTCCCGGAGAAGAGGCTCCCGACCCCGGCTTAAGTGGTCCGAAGCAACCGCAACCGGGCATTCCGCCTGATCCACAGGACGTTCCCAAGCCTCCCGGTAACTGACGTTTCCATCGGCAGCCCAGGTACCCCTGGGCTGCGTTCCACACCTCACATTCCTGTCGCTTCGCCCCGATGCTTTACACTTGAATTGTGAAAGTTGCGCTCGGACAGATAAACACCACGATCGCGGATTTTTCCGGCAACACGGCCAAGATCATCGAATATTCCCGGCGCGCCCAGTCATCCGGCGCAGAACTCATACTTTTTCCTGAACTCTCGGTCTGCGGATATCCACCGCGCGACCTCGTCGAAAAGCCTGTCTTCGTCCAAAAGAACCTCGAAGCGCTCGATCGCATCAAGCAGGAGACGCGCGGCATCACCGTGATCTGCGGAGCGGTCACGCCCGCGCACGTCGCGACCGGGAAGTCCGTCATGAACTCCGCCGCCGTTCTCGAGCATGGCGAACTCAAACTGCTGCAATCGAAGATGCTGCTTCCCACCTACGACGTCTTCGACGAATCGCGCAACTTCGCGCCCGCCGAATCGCAGAAATTGTTCTCCATCGCCGGCAAGCCCATCGCGCTCACCGTCTGTGAAGACGCGTGGAACGACAAACACTTCTGGAACCGCCAGCTCTACAGCCTCGATCCCGTAGAAAAGCTTCTGCATCAGGGCGGCAAACTACTTCTGAACATTTCCGCCTCGCCTTTTCACGTCGGCAAGCGCGAACTGCGTTGCAAGATGCTCACCGCGATCGCGCAAAGCGACAACGTTCCGGTCGTCCTCGTCAACCAGGTTGGCGGGAATGACAGCCTTATCTTCGACGGATCCAGCCTCGTGATCGCCCCCGATGGGCGCATCGTGGCGCAAGGGAAGTCATTCGAGGAAGACTTGATCTTCTTCGACACTGAAACTCTTCACGGCGACATGCACGAACAGATTCCCGGCGAGGAAGCCAGCGCTTATTCAGCCCTGGTTCTCGGCACTCGCGATTACATCCGCAAATGCGGTTTTCAGCGCGCGATTCTCGGCCTGAGTGGTGGCATCGATTCGGCACTCACGGCCGCGATTGCCGCCGACGCCATCGGCCCGGAGAATATCATCGGCGTCGGCATGCCTGGCCCGTACTCCTCTCGTGGCAGCATCGACGACGCGCGGGCGCTGGCCACCAATCTCGGCATTCGCTTCGAATTGATTCGCATTACCGACGTCTTCGACGCCTATCGCAACACCTTGAAGCCGGTCTTCGGAAACATGCCGGAAGACGTGACGGAAGAGAACATCCAGTCCCGCATCCGCGGTGCATTGCTCATGGCGATGTCGAACAAGTTCAACGGCCTCGTACTCAGCACCGGCAACAAGTCCGAACTCGGCGTCGGTTACTGCACCCTCTACGGCGACATGGTGGGCGGGCTCGCCGTCATCTCCGATGTTCCCAAGACTTTTGTCTACAAGCTTTCCGAGTACGTGAACCGTCAACGCGAGATTATTCCGCGGGCGACGATTGAAAAGCCACCATCGGCAGAGTTGAAACCCAATCAGACCGATCAGGACACGCTGCCGCCGTATGATGTTCTCGACGCCATTCTCGAGGACTACGTCGAGAGCTATCACTCCGCCGAGCAGATCGCGCGTGACCATAAGTTCGATGTCGACGTGGTGAAGCGCGTCATCCGCATGGTCGATCGTGCAGAATATAAGCGCCAACAGGCTGCGGTTGGCCTTAAGATTTCCGAGAAGGCATTCGGCTTGGGGAGACGGATGCCGATCGCAGCAAAGAGCGTTGACTAATTAACCATTGGCACAGAGGAGCGGATGACCAAACGGACCTTAGCAGCAGCCATCTTAATTCTTTCCACCAGCATGTGGGCCCAAACCAAGCCCGCAACCACGCCATTGCCGAGTGCCCCCTCGGCGTCATCATCAGGCTCGCTCACCGAGCAGACGATCGGCGAATTCCTTCGCCACACCTTCGGCTACGACCAGAACATCAAGTGGAAGGTGCTGGAGATCAAGCCGGCTGCCGATCCGTCACTCAACGAAGTGACGGTGATGATGAGCACTCCTCAAGGTCAGCAACTTCTCAAGCTGTTCGTTACGCCCGATCAGCGCCACGCCATTAATGGTGAGTTCGTTCCGTTTGGAGCTGATCCTTATCTTGCGGCGCGCCAGACCCTTCAGAAGAAGGCCAACGGCCCATCACGCGGACCGGCCGACGCTCCTCTCACCATCGTTGAATTCGGCGATCTTCAGTGTCCGGTCTGCAAGCGCGCACAGCCCGTCATCGAGCGCCTCATGAAAGACGAGCCCAACGCCAAGCTCATCTTCCAGCAATTCCCACTGGTACAGATTCACCGCTGGGCCATGGCGGCCGCCAAGTACGGCATCTGCGTTTCCAAGCAGAACAACGACGCCTACTGGAAATTCGTGGACATCGTGTACGGGCACCAGGACGAAATGCAGCAGATGACCGAGGACAAAGTTCTTCCGCTTCTGAAGCAGTATGCCGGCGAATCGGGCGTGAACGCAGATCAGGCGGAGCAGTGCACGAGTGATCCGAAAACGTCCCTGGCCATCAGTGATTCCCTCGCGCTTGGTCAGGAAATGGATGTTACGGGCACGCCGACTCTCTTTGTCGGTGGCCGCAAGATCGGCAACGTCAACGGCATGCCTTACGACACGCTTAAGGCGATCGCCGACTTCCAGGCGCAAAGCAAGTAGCTCGTACTGCCGCTAACAAAGAAACCCGGCGAGAAACGCCGGGTCTTTCTTTGTGAACTTCGTTTTTTGGCGACCTCTGCGAGGAAGCTTTGGGTTTTGCTGGCTGCTGGCCGCTGTGTTTACATCGCAGGCAGCCACACCTCGGTTCCGGAACCCATATCGCGGCTGGGGCTCAATACATACGGCGTCACTACGATCAACAATTCGTCCGCGTCCGTGTTCTTCACCTGCTCGCTGAGAATGTCTTTGACGATCGGAATGCGGCCTATTCCCGGGATGCCGATCAACGATCTCTGGTCCGACTGCGAGAGCATGCCTGCCACCGCCGCCGGTTCGCCGTCCTTCAACGACATCGTCGCCGAATACTGACGGTTGCCAATAACCGGGACGCCGTTGAACGATTGGCCCGCGAGGACCTTGATCTCCATCTCAAGTTTCAGATTCACCGACGAATCACCCAAAACCTGCGGAGTTGCCTTCAGCGTGATTCCCAGGTCTTCGTAGGTATAAGACGGAAACGGTGCCTGGTACGAACCATTTTGCAGAACGCCTGCGATGGCAGCGTTGTTGTAAAGGGGCGCGAACTGCGCATTCTGGATCGGATAACGCGATCCAAGGCGCATGGTCGCCGTGTTTCCCTGCGACACGCGCAACGTGAGTTTCGACAGGCTCTTCATGTCCGACTCGTTAAGCTGCAGCTTCACAGTGGTCGGGGGAATCGGAACCGCGAATAACGTTTTCCCGCCGCCGAAGGTTGTGAACGGCGTTTTCGCCAACTGTTGGATAAGGGAGCTTTGCTGCCCTTGCAATTGCGCCAATAACGCTTGAATGCCCTGCGAATTAGCCTGGTTGATGCCACCGGAACTGAAAAGCTGGTTGATCAGGTCCTGGATATTGCCGCTGCCTTGTCCCAGCGCCGCCAGCGCCGCCGCGCCCACATTGATGGCTTGAAAACTCGTGGGAAGGTTCAGCCCCATGTCGCGCGCAAAGGTGTGACTGACCTGGAAAACTTGGATATCAAGACTGACCTGCGGCTTGCGGTCGAAGAAATTCTCGAGCACCGTTGACGCGGCATCAAGGATTGGTGCCGGCGCGCGTACGATCACGCTGTTTTGCGTCGGCTGAGCGACCACGAAACGCACATCGAAGATCGTACGCATCATGTTCACAACATCGTTGATGTCCGTCGGAGCCGTCGCATTGGTGATGTAGAAAGTTCGTGTCACCAACCGGTCCATCTCGCGATGCAGGGCTGCGGTATCGTTAACGAAGATCGCCTGCTTTGGTGTCAGCGGGAACCAGAATGTCTTCGCCAGTTTGTTCGCTTCGCGGATCGCAGTGAAGAAGTCAGCGTCCTCAATGTCGAACCGAACCGGTTTGTTCTGCACCGAGTCGTCGAACGTCGCCTTCACTCCATATGTACTAGCGATCTGCTCCAGCAAGCTGCGGCTCAGGCCCTTGTAATGGAAATCGTGATGCTCGGGAGAAGGCTGCAGCGCCGCCGGTTGCGACTCGGCGACAACCGTCAGCGTCGGCGAAACCGGAGCGACACCGTTCACCGCCACACGCGCGGGAAGCGAATCTTGCAGCCGCTGCAACGCAAACTCATTCTTTGGGTCCAGCGCCAGCGCCTGCCGGAACTCGGCCATCGCCTCCACCTGCTTCTTGGTCGAGAGCAGGGCATTGCCGTTATTGATATGGTCGGTGACCAGTTGCTGCCGGATCATTTCGCGCGCAGTTACGTACTCGGGATTCGGGTCGAGTTTGATCGCCGCATCCAGAGTGTCGAACGCCTGCTGAAACTTGGAGTCCTTCTGTAGTTCCTGCGCCTTGTCGTAGAGCTTCCGGGCCTTCTTCTGGTCCGCTTTAGAAGGCGGCTTTTGTGCGCTTTCCGCTTGGGTCGAGGTTGGAGCAGACGGCGGCATCGCGGTCTGGGCGGAGATGGAACCTCCCAGGCATAGTGCTGCTGCCAGGCAGAGTGCAATGCGCATCCCGACTATTGTCGTGAATTGCAGGTGAACTTGTCTATTAGCCCGCCGCATTAGCCGAAAGGAGGTCAGCACAGTGCGCCACGCAGAAATCGGGTTTGAGCGCTTCCAGCTCAGATTTTGGATATATGCCGGTCGCGACAGCCAGCACCGGAATCCCGACTTCCTTCGCGGCATGAATGTCCGAAGGCGTGTCCCCGACCACGTGAATGGCGGCTGCAGGGCCAAGTCGACTGCGAACTTCGGCGATCCCGTTGCGAAAGATATCGGCCCTCCGTTCGGCATGATCACTGAACGACCCGAAAGCGAAGAACTTGCGCAGTCCGGTCGCAGAAAGTTTGGCCCAGCCGATATTTTCGAAGTTCCCGGTCACCACGGCGATCAACTTACCTTCCGCATGCAGACGGCTGAGAAGATCAACGATCGCGGGACAAACGTCAGCCTGGATCTCGCTCGACCTGCTTTGTACTTCCGCGCCCATCATCTCGATGATGCGCGGCAGTTCGCGGTCAAAGTCTGCGTCGGAAATGTCTCTTAGCCGACAGACCGCGCGCAGGATCCCTATATCCGTATTGCCGTGAACCGGAACGCCATCAATCGTCGCCTCAAACCCAAAGATATCGCGCAACGCATTCCGAAACGCAAAGTAATGGATCGCATCGCGCGTATTCAGCAGCGTGCCATCAATGTCAAAGAGAAACGCGTCAGCAGAGAAGAAGTTCATTGGTAAGTTGTGATTGGTAATTGGTAAATGAGAAGCGATTGGAGGTTGGCGTTTCTAACTTACAACTTACCAATTACAACTTACAAATCACCAATCACCAATCCCAACTCACCAATCTCTTTATTCGTCTTTCAGCATCACCCTCTGAATGTTGCTGGCTTTCCCGGTGTTCTCATCACAGTCGATGATCACCCCACAGAATCGCGCGTCGCCCGTTGCCGGCTCCCACCGCGAGGGCATGTTCGTCAGGAACCGATTGATCACCAGTTCTTTCTGCACGCCGATGATGCTGTCGTACGGCCCCGTCATCCCGACATCGGTCTGATACGCCGTTCCACCCGGAAGCACGCGTTCATCCGCCGTCGGAATATGCGTATGCGTTCCGAGAACCGCCGTCACGCGCCCGTCAAGGTACCAGCCCAACGCCATCTTCTCTGACGTCGCCTCCGCGTGAACGTCGACCAGAATCACCTTCGCCGTAACTTGTTTCAGAATGTCGTCCACTGTGCGGAACGGATCATCATTGCTGGCCATAAAAACGCGGCCTTGCAGATTGATGACGGCGTACTTCACACCCTTGCGGGTCTGGCCTTCATACCAGCCGTGCCCCGGCGTTCCCGCCGGATAGTTCGCCGGACGAATCAGTCTCCGCGCTTGGTGGCCGTCCGTCTGGTTCATGTACTCCATGATTTCGCGCTTGTCCCAGACGTGGTTTCCCGTGGTCAGCACGCTGATGCCTTGCTCGAAAAGCTCTTCCGCGATCTGCGGCGTAACGCCGAATCCGGCAGCCGAATTTTCAGCGTTGGCGATGACCAGGTCGATGGCGTTCTGCGCCACCACCTCCGTGAGCCGGTGCTTCACAATGGTTCGTCCGGGCCGCCCGAAGATGTCGCCTATGAATAGCAGTCTCATGCGTTGGTCACAGAGTGTAAGCCACAAACTTTCGATACTAGCACGCCGCAACGCCTTGCTGCTCAGCAGCTTCGGAACCGCCAAAATCGCCGCGCCGATGGCGGGGAATCGCCCCTTAGCGCTATCATGTTCTGACAAGGGGATAATCAGCCGCTCCGCTCGTAACCCGCGCCTGAGAGCCTGATTTGGTTTGCCACACGACTTCGTGATCCACGTCACTTGGCCATGTGCTGTCCCTTGTTACACTCCACGATTGGTTTTCTTATCAGGAGATTTCATGTCGGCTTCATACAACGGAATCGCAGTTCCCGCCCGCGGCGCCAAAATCACGTACCAGAACGGCAGCTACAACATCCCTGACAATCCCATCATTCCGTTCATCGAAGGCGACGGTACCGGCCGAGACATCTGGAAAGCCTCGCAGCGTGTCTTCGATGCCGCCGTTGAGAAGGCCTACAACGGCAAGCGCAAGATCTCCTGGTTCGAAGTTTTCGCCGGCGAGAAGGCCAAGCAAAAATTCGACACCTGGCTTCCCGACGACACCGTAGAAGCCTTCAAAGAATTCCGCGTCGGCATCAAGGGACCGCTCACAACTCCCGTCGGCGGCGGCATTCGCTCGCTCAATGTGGCGCTGCGCCAGATCCTCGATCTCTATTCCTGCGTGCGACCGGTGAAGTGGTACGGCGCGCCCTCGCCCGTCAAGCACCCGGAGCGCATGGACCTCGTCATCTTCCGCGAGAACACCGAAGACGTTTACGCCGGCATTGAATGGAAGCAGGGAACACCCGAAGCCGCCAAGATCATCGACTTTATCAACAACACGATGCTGAACGGCACGAAGAAGCGCATCCGCCTCGACTCCGGCATCGGCATCAAGCCGATCTCGATCACCGGCACCAAGCGCCTCGTTCGCCAGGCGATCCTGTTCGCGCTCGAAAACCACCGCAAATCCGTCACGCTCGTGCACAAGGGCAACATCCAGAAGTTCACCGAAGGCGCCTTCCGCGAGTGGGGCTACGAGCTCGCCACGCAGGAGTTCCGCGACAAGGTCGTCACCGAGCGCGAGAGCTGGATCCTCGATAACAAGGACAAAAATCCGAACCTCAGCGTCGCCGACAACGCTGTCATGATCGAGCCCGGCATGGAGTTTGCGCCGCCCGAGTTCCGCGCCGCCGTCGAAAAAGAAGTGCAGGACGTCCTCAACACCATTTACACCACCCACGGCAACGGCAAATGGAAGTCGAAGCTGATGATCAACGATCGCATCGCCGACTCCATCTTCCAGCAGGTCGTCACGCGCCCCGAGGAATACACCGTGCTCGCCACGCCCAACCTCAATGGCGACTACATCTCTGACGCCTGCGCCGCTCAAGTCGGCGGACTCGGCATCGCGCCCGGCGCCAACATCGGCGACGGCTATGCGATCTTCGAGGCTACGCACGGAACGGCGCCCAAGTACGCCGATCTCGACGTCATTAATCCCGGATCCGTCATGCTCTCCGGCGTGATGATGCTCGACTTCCTCGGCTGGAAGGAAGCCGCCAAGCTCGTCGAAGACGGCATGAAGCGCGCCATCGAGAACAAGAAGGTCACGTACGACTTCCATCGCATGATGGAAGGCGCCACCAAGGTGAAGACCAGCGAGTTCGGCGACTACGTGATCCAGTACATGGACGCGCGGGTAGCGATCACTGCATAAACCAGGTTCTCGGTTGTCGGTTCTCGGGATTTACCGAAGACCGACAACCGATAACCAGCTTCTTCCCATTTCGGCCTTCGCGTTACTGACGTTTCTGGTCCCCTGCAACTCGGCTTCTTGATCAACGGCGTAGATTTATCGTGGCGGAGTTTCGCGCCCGAAAGCTTCGGTATAATGAAAGGTTCTCTTCCAGCCGGCGCGCGCCCCGTGACCGGTCAGCAGCAAAATTGACTGTCATTTTCGAAAGGAATTACTCATGCGGAAAAAGGTGACGATTGTCGGCTCCGGCAACGTAGGTGCCACCGGCGCACATTGGATCGCCAGCAAGGAACTTGCCGACGTCGTACTCATCGACATCCTCGAAGGCGTGCCGCAGGGCAAGGCGCTCGACCTGCTCGAAGCCATGCCGATAGAAAAGCGCGACGCGCACGTGATCGGCACCAACGACTACGCCGACACCGCCAACTCCGACATCGTCGTCATCACCGCCGGCATCCCGCGCAAGCCGGGCATGTCCCGCGACGACCTGCTCAACACCAACCACAAGATCATGTCCGACGTGGTGACGAAGGTGATGCAGCACTCGCCGAACTGCATCCTCATCATCGTCTCCAACCCGCTCGACGCCATGGCGCAGGCCGCCTACAAGCTCAGCGGACTGCCGCGCGAGCGCGTCCTCGGCATGGCCGGCGTTCTCGATTCGTCGCGCTTCCGCACCTTCATCGCCGAAGAGCTGAACGTCAGCGTCGAAAACGTCACGGCCTTCGTGCTCGGCGGACACGGCGACACCATGGTCCCGCTGCCGCGCTACTCCACCGTCGCGGGCATTCCGATCACCGAACTCATGCCCGCCGATCGCCTGGAAAAACTCGTGCAGCGCACCCGCGATGGCGGCGCCGAAATCGTGAAGTACCTGAAGACCGGCAGCGCCTACTACGCGCCTTCGTCGGCATTCACCGAGATGGTCGAAGCCATCCTCAAGGACAAGAAAAAGATCCTGCCCTGCGCCGTTTATCTCGAAGGCGAGTACGGCATCAGCGGACTCTTTGTCGGCGTGCCGGTAAAGCTCGGCTCGCGCGGCGTGGAAGAGATCATCCAGATCAAGCTCACGCCCGACGAGCAAGCTCAACTCGAGCGCAGCGCCGGAGCCGTGAAGGAACTGGTCGCCGTCATCGGCGTATAGAACAGCCGCGGCCAGCGGTCAGAGGCCAGCAAAACCTCATACAGCCCGGGACCATTCCCGGGCTTTCGTTTTTCGAACGTATGACAAACCTTGGTGTCATTCGTCCAAGTCTCCGGAGGATGGCTTGAGCACTGCATCTATCTCGAGGCCGGCCCTTGTGCCCGCCCCAAATTCGTCAGCGAAACTTCTCACCACCGCCCGCCACGGCGCCACCATCGGCTTCATCGGCGCGGCCGTCTGGTTCCTATTCGGACTGGAATCCATCCTTCGCCCCGATCAGTGGAACGCCCGCGACACCATCTGGTTCGTGCCGTTCGCCTTCACGGTGCTCACGTTCATCTACATGCATCGCGTGCAGCAGCCGGCGCGCAACGCCGTTGAGCGCTACACGTTCTACGCGCTCATGATCGGCTCCGCGCTTGTCGCACTCGGCAACACCGGGCTCACCCTCAACAACCCAACGCTCTCGAAACTCGGCTTTCCGACCGGAGCAATTATCTGGATCGTTGGCATGCTCCTTTACGGCATCGGCATCCTGCGCGCGAAGGTGCTCCCCAAATACGCTGGATGGGCGCTCATCCTCTTCGAACCGGGCTCCATCCTTACCGGGCTCGCGCTTTCACCCATTGCGCCCCTGCACGAACGCGGCGGTTACAGCGCCGGAGTTGAGAAAGGGCTCGCCGTCTTCTTCATGGCCTGGGGAATGAGAGCTCTCTGCTGCCGGAGATAAACCTGATTCTCGATACCCGTCGGTATACCCCCTATACCGTGCATACTATTGGAATCAGTGACTTACGTTCGGTATACCGTGGATACCGAGAAGCGGCGGCCAGCGGTCAGCAAACCAAGTGGATAGGGGTTAGCGGTTAGGAAGACCTGTCGGCAGCACTTCGCGAGCGGCTATCAGTTCTGCAGACGGGCCAGCGGTAGTGGTGTCCTTATCGGTATGCCCGACGGCTTCGACTATCCAAACGCCTGGGGTACCCCCCCTATCCGCAAATATTTGATTCTGAACCGGTTAAGTCTCGTCATTGCAAATAAAGGACTTACCGGTTGGTAGTTGTCGGAGTTGTCAAAGAACGCTGTGAGAGGCCAATGATGGCCTATTTTCAGGGTAGCAAGTCGGAGGGGGATTCCTGACAAATCCTCGAAGTTTCTATGTGGTGCGTATTCAAACGGTTGCAAGGAAAAGAGGCATTGGAGGGACTTGACATCATGGTTTGCTGACTCTGCAGGGCGCTAGGTTACGTCGTCTGCGCCGGTGACGGGTTTTGCGTCTTCTTTGTCCCGGACCATGTCTTCGAGTACTGCCTGCCGGATGATCTTCGGATCGTAGCGCTTCACGAGGATCACGTTACCGGTGTTCGCGTATTGCCAGTTCTCGCGATCGAGGAGGTCGCGAATGCCATCCGGAGACGCCACGAAGTAGCTCGACGTCCACGAGTGTCCCGTGTCCGCGTTGTAGCACTCCACGAATAACTCATCGGCAAACGTCGAAGGATCCGGCGGCCCCGGCAGGAAATCGAACGTGCGGAAGTAAGTGTTGGTAACGCGGATCGGCTCAATGTCGGCCTCGGTGTATTCCTTGGTGCGATCGAACTGCACCCGCGAGTCGATGGGAACGATCTTGGAACGAAACTTCGGCGGCGCAACCTGGGATGAAAGCGGCGGTGCATCCATCGGCATCGACGGCGGAGGCGGCACAGCCTCTGTCTGCCGCGACGCCCACCGCGACAGCGCATAGATGCCGAAGAAGGCGGCGATCAGGATGCCGAGTTTAAGTTCGTCGGAGGTGGAGAGGAGAAGCATCAGGGAGAGGGTACAACAGACTTCATTGAGGGCAAAAAGAGCGCCGGCTTCAACGAGTGCGAACAAAAATGGCTAGGTCGGTGTCTAATTTGTTTCTAGGGGAGTAAACCATTCACTCAGGCTGGTGTCGGATGCAGTTGTCTCGCTGGTCATGTTCATTTGCCCTGTTCTGTTTCGGCCTCTTGGGGCCGCAGCTATTCGCCCAAGCTACAAATGATCGATGCGCGGCCTCTTCATTGCAACAGCCGGGGGATATTTCGCTTCGGCTGTATCTTACAAATGGTCAAACGGTTTTCCGGGAGGGCGAAATCATCGCGCTTATGGCCGAATACTCTTCGACCACTCCCAAGAAGTATTTCGCAAATACGCGAAGCTATGATCGCAGCGGAAGGCTAGAGGGTACAGAGGTTTTGTGCCTTGATCCGGATACTTCAAAGGATCCATTGAAAGACTATTTCGGCGGAATGATGGCCTTCATGGGCGGCGGACTTAGCAGCGAAAAGGAACTAGGCGCTGAACCCTACGTTGTGAATCTTGAACTGAATGAGTGGAAGTCTTTGCCGCCCGGTTCGTATCGACTCAGGGTTGTGAGTGGACGGATAACGGAGCCCGGTGACCATGAACCTTATCTGCCGAATTTGCCTCAAGTTCCGCTTCGCTCGAATGAGGTTGAGTTCCAGGTAGTGAAAGCTGATCCGGAATGGCAGGCGGAGCAGCTCTCCGCAGCGGTGCGAGTCCTCGACACTGCGACCGCGACATCGGAAGAGACTCGTCACGCGACTCGAATTCTACGATTTCTCGGGTCGGAGGAGTCGACGCGAGAACTGGCACGACGCTATTACGGAAGCAATGATCAACCATTTGGATGGGATTTGAAGTTTGGGCTGATCGGCTCGCCGTATCGATCGATAGCGCTTGCGACAATGAAGTCGGCGCTGACGGATCCGCAACATCCTGTAACACAGGAACTGGCGCAGACACTCGCGTTAATGGAGTTGGCGTCTGATCCTGAGCAACAACTGCCGCCGTACGACGAGAAGAACAAAGACGAGTGGGTCAAACACCGCGACGCACACCTCAAGGCTTTCAATCGATTGGTTGAC
>DASTGW010000425.1:0-4683 GCA_035718705.1 Terriglobales bacterium
ATCGGTCCCAAGTACCCCGAGGCTAAGCTACCTGTTTTCAGGATCTTAGCTTTTTGTTTTTTATTTTCCGAGATCGCGCCATGACAACGAGTGATTACTAAATGCCAACTGCTAATCGCTAACCGCCATGACCGAAAAACACAACTAACTCACTCATAATCTATAACTTAACTGCTAACTCCTTCAATATCAACACAAACCGGTAGACTTTCCTCGTAACCCACTGATTCCAGAGATCCACCCCCCCAGGGGGGGTCTATTACTTGTCAGTAAACAGCCGCGAAATGAAAAGAGCCACGGCGAACCGTGGCTCTCACAACAGCGAACGTTCGTTTAGCGGCCGATCAGCTTGCGGCGCAGCAGTCCGAGCGATCCCAGTCCGCTGGCCAGGAACGCGATCGACGAAGGTTCCGGAACCTGCGGATTCCGCTCCGGTTCGAAGGTTCCGACCGTGAATCCGTACCAGTTCTCGTACACCGGGTTTGTCCAGGTGATGGAGTTGAAGGTGCCGTTGAACATGATGGTTCCGTTGCCTTCCTCACCGCAGATGGTCGTGCCAGCGTTGCAGGAGTAGATCGAGGAACCGCCGTATTCACCCGACGGGCCGCCGCTTTGAATCGAGAACGACTGCGCGCCGAAATTGAACTGAGAGATATTGCCGTTCTGGCCGAGGCTCCAGATCGCCATCACCGGATTCGTGACCGCCTGCGAAAACGTAATGGTGTTCACGATCGGAGCGGTCGAGGCGCCACCACCGAACAACTGGATGATTCCGCCCGCCGATGGCGGCGCATTCGAAATGGTTCCGCCACTGAAAGTGCCTGGTTGTCCCCAACCCGGATAGCCGAACATGATGGTTTCCAGCTCGCCGGAATAGATAACGCCGATCGCACCCGACGTGCCGCTGGCGCTGCCGGCCGAAGAGCTGGTGGTGAAGGTACCGGACCACTGCGTCCAGTTCACCGTGTCGGCCGCCGCCGGCAGCGTGGCCATAAAGCAGAAAGCTAAAGCGAGGCCCAAAATCAGGAACTTCTTCATCCCCAAAACCTCCCCAGGAGGGCTCGTCACTCCGAACCGTCCCGTCAGGAAGGGCACGTTGGTGGCCACGTTAGCTGCTGAAAACAAATGAGTTGCGTCGATGGCCCACAGGAGTCGGTGAAGAAATTTTCCTATATTGGACTAGGTATTTCTATTTAGGTATATTTTCGCCCCGCCACGTGGTCAGCGATCCTCGCACTTCCATGACGGCTGCGATGACTGCTCATCCATAGTCGCAGTGCAAATGCGGCTGAACTCCATGTCGCCGACGCCGGGCACGTCTTTTCGCAGCAGGACCACTCCGGAGAGTTTCGTCTTCGATTGCCTGGTGAGTTGGATCTTTGTGACCGTGAAGCCCTTCGTCTCGAAGTCCTTCCGCATGCTCGCTTCCACGCTGGCAATGTCCTGCTCGGAGAAACTCGCGCTGCAGGCGAGAAGCACCGCCAATGAGAAGCAACATAGCAACGTCTTAATAGGCCCTGTGTTCATGAAAGATGAATCCGCTTCTATTGTCTCCTGAAACGCATTCATCGTACCGCGATATGTACCTTAAGCTAACGAGAGCGTGACATTGCGATGTTAATGATTGACACGCTCGCCTGCTCCGCGTAGTGTCTCGGCCCATCCCAGGGACCAACTAAAATAACAAGGAGAGAGAATGAAGCTACGAGTGGTGTTGGTGTGCGCTGTGGTATTTGTTTTGGCGGTGGGAGCTTGCTGGGCGCAGGATCCGGTGAAGGTCGATCCAAAGCATTACAAAGTGGAGTCGGAAAATGCCGAGGTGCGCATCCTGCGCATACATTACGGACCGCATGAGAAATCCGTGATGCACAGTCATCCTGATTCGGCGGTCGTATACCTAAGCGATGGCACCATCCGCATGCATACACCCGACGGAAAGTCGCAGGACACAACGGGCAAGATGGGGCAGTCACAATTCACGCCAGCCGGAACCCACCTGCCGGAAAATACCGGCGACAAGGGATTCGACGCGGTGCTGGTGGAGTTGAAGCACCCGAAAGCTGCGGCCAAGAAGTAGTCCGGAATCTCCCACCCAGGCAAACAAAGCTTGGGTGGGAAATGCGAAAAATTTGAAATCTGTTCTATCTTCCTCGACAGTCCGCACGATAGGCATCGAGTCCGCTTACTTCATTGATCACCATCGGCAACTTGTTAGGTCCGTTCGCGTGATAGTAGTCATATTGCGCCTGCGACTTGTTCATCGTCCCGTCAGGTAGAAACGCTGCGGCGAAGGAGCCGCCATCGTCGCCCACCAGATTCGGATTCTGCCAAACGCCGCCGAAGGTCACCCGCGGACGCCGATCGTATTGCGGCGAAACGAGTTTGAAATACCACGGCCGGCGCTTGAATTCGATAGTGACATGCTTGCCGTTGGTATCGGTTCCGACACTTTCGGTGAAATGCCCGTAAATACCCAGCGGGAAGCGCTCGCCGCGCGGCGTGCAGAGATAGCCATTGCCTGTGAACACCTGATGTCGCTCGTAGCGTCCAGATGTTGAAGGCTCGACTACGAAGTAAAGCGTGTAATCGCCGTCGGCACGATGTACTCGCGAAATTCCCTGCCAGTAAGGCAATAGATGGAAATGCCCTCCCGCATAAAGCGCCCACGGATGAAAGATAAATTCCATCACCGCAGACGCGAGCAAGCAAACCAGCAGCACGCCGACAGCGCTAATCAAGATTCGCGTAAGACAGCCCATGCATCCGGGCCGAGCGCGGAGGCGATCGATGGGCGGGGGCCCAAGTCTGACGTCGGGCATCGCAGAAGTTTACCTGATGCTGATAAGCTTCGCGTGTGGCAGAAGCAGTTCATGTGACGAATGTCGATCCGCCGGTCAGCGGATTCCTGCACCAGCCTGCTTCAGGCTCTGGAGACGGGATCGTGCTCACGCACGGAGCAGGTGCGAACTGTCGCACGCCACTGCTGGTCGGCCTCGCGGAAAGAATTTGTAGTGCGGGGTTATGGGTGCTGCGCTGCGATCTGCCCTTCCGGCAGGAGCGCGCGTTTGGACCGCCACGCGGCAAGCCTGATCGCGATCAACAAGGCCTGAAGCGGGCTCTTGAATTTTTGGGGACGCGGGCAGGGGGAAGAATTTATCTCGGCGGACATTCTTACGGCGGACGACAAGGCTCGATGCTGGCAGCTGCGGAACCAGAACTGATCGCGGGACTGCTGCTGCTCTCCTATCCACTACACCCGCCTGCGAAGCCGGATCAGATGCGTACGGCTCATTTTCAAAACCTGCGAACGCCAGCGCTTTTCGTCAGCGGGACGAAGGATGAGTTCGGGACAGTAGAGGAGATGACGGCGGCGATCAAGCTCATTCCGGCGCGAACGGAATTCTTTTCCCTGGAAGGCGCGGGGCATTCTCTGCTGCCAAAGAAAAATCCGGAGGAAAGTTTGGATCTAATCGCGAACAAGTTTCGCGAATTCATCGCCCAAAGGTGAGTAGGACGAGCAGGATTGCTCGCCCTACATCCAAAAGCAAATTCAAAGGCCGCGGACAAGAGTGTCCGCGCCACACAAACTCACCAGATGCGCACGCGATCTTCGGGCGAGAGGTAGAGTTTGTCCCCTGGCTTCACACCGAACGCTTCATACCAGGGATCTTCGTTGCGTACGGTAAGTGCTCGATACTGTCCGGGGGAGTGAGTGTCGGTCAGCACCTGGTTACGAAGCGCATCGTCGCGGTCCTTCTGCTGCCAGGTTTGCGCGTAAGCGAGGAAGAACTGCTGATCGCCGGTGAATCCGTCCTTCTCCGGAGCAGGCTTGCCGTTGAGCGAGGCGTGATAAGCGTCGTATGTTGCCGCGAGCCCGGCAACGTCGGCAATGTTCTCGGCGAGGGTTTGGCGACCATTCAGCGAAAGATCCGAGAAAGGCTTATAGGAATCGTACTGCTTCACGAGCGTCTCAGTCGAAGCGCGGAAGTGCGCGAAGTCGGATTCGGTCCACCAGTTGCGCACTCTGCCCTTGGAATCGAACGCCGCTCCTTCCGAGTCAAAGGTATGGCTTACTTCGTGTCCGATGACGGAACCGATCGAGCCATAGTTAGTGGCGGCGGGAGCTTTCGGATCGAAGAAGGGCGGTTGCAGGAATCCAGCCGGAAAGTTGAGCGCGTTCTGCAGCGGCAGGTTCACGGCATTGACGGTCTGCGGTGACATCGACCATTCGTGCTTGTCGACTGGCTTGCCGAGACGAGCGATGTCGCGGTGATAGGTAAACTCTCCGGCACGCCAGAAATTGCCGAAGATGTCATCCGCTCTCACGGTGTAACCCGAATAATCGTGCCAGGTTTCCGGGTAGCCGACGCCAACATAGAGGGTGGAGAGTTTGGCCAAGGCTTCCTTCTTTGTTTCCGGCGCCATCCAGGTGAGTGCTTCCACACGCTTGCGGAAGGCCTCGATGATGTTGGTGACCATCTGCTGCACTTCGGCTTTGGCTTCCGGAGAGAAGTAGCGTTTCGCGTAAATCTTGCCGACGGCGTCTGGAAGAATGCCATTCACCATGAAGACCGCACGCTGCCAACGCGGACGCTGCTGCGGAGTTCCTGACAACGTCTTGCCCACGAAGTTGAAGCGCTCATCCGCGAACGCCTTCGGCAGGATTGCCGCGTACTGCTGGAT
>DASTGW010000426.1:0-2302 GCA_035718705.1 Terriglobales bacterium
CGCCGAGGTCGAACTCATCGTCTGCATCACCGAAGGTGTTCCCGCTAACGACATGGTCAAGGTCTGGCAATACCTTCAGGACCGCCGCTCACGGCTGATCGGTCCCAACTGTCCGGGCATCATCTCGCCCGGCAAGTGCAAAATCGGCATCATGCCCGGACGCATTCACAAGGAAGGCAACGTCGGCATCGTCTCGCGCTCGGGCACGCTGACCTACGAAGCCGTCTATCAACTCACGCAACGCGGCATCGGCCAGTCGACCGCGATCGGCATTGGCGGTGATCCGATCATCGGTACCAACTTCGTCGATGCGCTGGAACTCTTCAACAAAGACCCGCAGACGGAAGCGATCGTCATGATCGGCGAAATCGGCGGCAACGCCGAAGAGACCGCGGCCGAATATGTGAAGGCGCACGTGAAGAAGCCGGTAATCTCGTTCATCGCCGGACAGACCGCGCCTCCCGGACGCCGCATGGGTCACGCCGGCGCCATCATTTCCGGCGGACACGGCACCGCCGCAGAAAAATACAAAGCGCTGTCAGCCGCAGGGATCCGTGTTGTGAAGACCCCGGCCGTCATCGGCGAAACTGTCGCCGAAGCACTCGGCGTCGCAGCCAAAGCTTAGCCGCGGAGCGGCGAAACGAGTTTTTAGCCCAGGGCGCAAGCCCTGGGAGCTCGCAACGACAATCATCAAGCCCCGTAGGGGCGACACGAAGGCACATGAAGACACTCGAACGTACTTTCGCCATCATCAAACCTGACGCCGTCGAGAAGAACGCGACCGGCGACATCATCTCAACCATTCTCGCCAAGGGCTTCCGCATCATCGGCATGAAGATGCTGCACATCACCAAGTCCCAGGCAGAAGGCTTCTACGCCGTGCACGCGAACAAGCCGTTCTTCGAGTCGCTGTCGAGCTTCATGTCGCGCGGCCCGATCGTCGTTCTCGCGCTCGAGAAAGACAACGCCATTAAAGACTGGCGCGATCTTATGGGCGCCACCAATCCTGCCAATGCGGCCGAAGGCACCATCCGTAAGAAATGGGCTGCCAACATCGAGAACAACGCGGTTCACGGCTCCGACGCCGACGACACCGCGCGCTTCGAGCTCAGCTACTTCTTCGCCGGCTACGAACTGGCAAAATAATCCATGGCTCTTGGTATCTGGCTTGTTGAATTCCACCAACAGTTAAGAGCCAAGAGCCTTCACTAACGACCAACGACTAACAACTAACGACTGCTTTTCTATGCCCCACGTCCAAGTCACGTTGCTAAAAGGCCGCACCACCGAGCAGAAGCGCAAGCTCGCCGAACGCATCACGGACGCCGTTGCCGAAGAAGCCGGCACCGCTCGTGAAGGTATCGTCATCACCTTCATCGACGTCGAAAAGGATTCTTACGCCCGCGGCGGTGTGCTGATGGTCGACAAGAAATGACCTCTTCGCCGGCGGACGTCGCCGAGGCATTCGCATGATTGTCCTTGCTGTAACCTGGAAAGCCCATGACGGCCACGAGACCGAAGTCGCCCGCCTGTTCTCCAGTTTGCAGGACGCCTCGCGCAAAGAACCCGGCTGCCTGATGTACCTTGTCCACCGCCACAAAACCGATCAGCGCCGTTTCTTCATCTACGAGCAATATGAAGACGACGCGGCGCTAGAAGCGCACCGCAACTCCGACCACTTCCAACAAATCGCCGTCGCCCAATTACGCAACATCGCCACCCGCATCGATGGCGAACTCTACACCCCACTGAACGCCTGACAGGTACATCGATCGTGCTCTTTCATCCCGCCAGTGCTTTGGCAGCCCGAGCTTCAATTTGGATAGAGAGTGGTATGGGGATTTCACGACAGGTATCCCGAGATTAGATTCTGTGAATCGTGCGGTTTCAGTCTCGCATCACGTTTGAACGCTCCCATCATTATGACGAAAACCGAGAGAAAACGAGTCTCAGCGATCATCCGTGCTACCGAATACCTCTTTCTTGAAAACCTCGCCCTCAAGTTGGTCCTAGACAACCGCGAAGTGAAGAACTGGCCGATGCTCGTCGAGAGAATCATCAAAGACCCCGAATTGTTAGCGGGGGTACATTTGAAGTTCGCCGATCTGTACAAGGAACTTGAGCGTTCAGAGAACCCCGAAAAGGCGATGGACACTCTGCTCGGTTCTTTGCCCATCAAGCAGGTCAATTAGGCGCGGAGCCGTGCTGTCCTCGACGGATTACTAGTGGGAAGCGGATTTCCCAACAGCAATTTCTTTTGCTGATGGTTGGAGTTAAGATTCGCCCTATGAACCGCTTGCTT
>DASTGW010000427.1:0-4134 GCA_035718705.1 Terriglobales bacterium
TTTCGATAAGAGCGATCTTCTTCTCGCGACGCCAGCTCTTGAGTTCGTCTTCACGAGCGATGGCGTTCAAAATGTATCTGTACTCTTCGTAGTAGATGAGCCGATCAACTTTGTACTTGCGGGTGAAAACCGATCCAATGCTGAGTTGATGTCGACCTGAGCGAGCATAGACATTGTTACTGACACCTACATAAAGCGTTCCGCTGGAACTTGCCATGATGTAGACGAAGAAGAGGTAGGAGCGAGGCATTCTGTTGAAACCTAGCCGCTGGTGCGACCTTTGGATGTGATGGGCGGCAAGACCCTGTGTGGCTTGCCGGGGAGAGTAGTGGTGCGAGTAGGGGTTCCTCGCTGCGCTCGGAATGACAAGGGCGGGCCGGTGGTGGCTCGCGCGGAGCAGTGGTGGAGCGAGTAGGGGTTCCTCGCTACTCGAGGAATGACAAAAAAGAAAGCCCACGCTAAACGTGAGCTTTCGACGTGAGCTTTCAATGTTCGGATGTGAACGCTTCTAAGTTAGAACGGTATATCGTCGTCGGTAATCTGGGTGGCGCCTTCGTAGTCGGGGGTGGGCTGATTCATGCTGTTGCCGCTGCCGCCGGCTGCGGTGCCGCGGGAACGCTGTCCGCTTCCGCCTTCGTCACCGGCGCCCTGGCCTTGACCGCCGCCGAGTAGAACGAGGTCGTTCGCGACGATCTCGGTCGCATACTTTTTCTCGTGTGTGTTCTTGTCTTCCCAGGAGCGCGTTTGCAGTTTGCCTTCGATGTAAACGGAGCGTCCCTTCTTGAGGTATTCGCCAGCGATTTCGGCGAGGCGCTGCCAGGCGATGACCTTGTGCCATTCCGTTTTGTCCTGCCAGTTGCCGTCTTTGTCTTTGTAGCGCTCGTTGGTAGCGAGGGCGAGAGTGGCGACGGCCGTGCCAGAGGGGGTGTAGCGGATTTCAGGGTCTTTGCCCAGATTGCCGATCAAGATGACCTTATTAACGCTCTTTGCCATGACTTCTCCTGCGGTGTCTTGCTCGGAACTATATCAGACGAGGCGCAGCGGAAATCCACGCAAATGGCGGCTTTTGAGGAGGTTTTGCAAATTCCGTATTTGCGAAATGGGAATGCACGAGTGCTGATGCAATTCCAGTGCCGGATCAGCGCGGGATGCAACTGAGTTCGGCTTCCCTTTGTCCTCTCGTCACCCTGAGAGCTACCGTAAATCGCTGAAATTCTGACGGGTTACTGGTTTTTTTCGGGAAAGTTGAATAAAGTTAGCGCGTCGCGTATCTCATTAGACGATGGCTATCCTGGAAATAAGCTGTCTGGAAGTCTGGCGGGAGATTTCCAACTATATCGATGCCGAAGTGTCGCCCGACCTTCGCGCCCGCATGGAAGCCCACTTCACGGCGTGCGATCACTGCAAGGCTATCGTGGATGGCGCGCAGAACGTGGTGCAGATCGTGGCTGACGATCGTGCGTTCGACTTGCCCCCTTCTGTGGGGAAGCGGCTGTTCGTGAAGTTCGAGAAAGAAATACTCAAAAAACAGTAATCGGTTTTCGGTTCTCGGTTTTGAATCAACCCTAAAGCCCCGCCGCGCTCAGGTAAGGGATCGTGAAATGTGCGTCGGGCATGGCTGGGGGCTGGTCGGCGTTGTCGATGTAGAACTTGATCTTCCATGAGCCGTCGGACTGGCGTGCCCAAAGTTCGAAGTAGCGTTGCCGCGATTTGATTGGATCGCCGCCGGACTTCGGCGTCAAGGTGAGGATGTGCCAGCCGAAGTCGTAAGCGACGTCGTTCTTGATGACAACGTCGATGACGCTGATCTTCATGTCTGCCTGATACTCCACAAAAAGTTCTGCCATTTTCCGACGCATGACGACGGCTGCCTCTTCGCCGAAAAAGCTTGGCACGCCGAAGCTCATGTCGGTGAAGCTGGGAGCGAAGATGGACATGAGGCGATCAACGTCAGCGGTTTTGAAAGCTTCACGATATTCGGTGATTGCGGTGAGGATGGCGGTCTGATCATCCATGGCAGCGGAGGATAAAACAGAAAAGGGATAGGGGCTAGGGATAGCAAGAAGGAAAAAACGTGGTTCGTGGCCTGTGGTTTGTAGTTCGAAAAACCAAGGAGACCGAGCACGCGCTAGCTGCCGTTCAGCTTTATCATCTTGCCGTTTGCTGCAGTCTCTGCCCGCACGTGCAACGCACTTTCGCTGTAAGTCTCTGAAAATGCGAAATCTACCTCAAAATCGGCTCCCAGTCATTGGTTACATTTCCCGTTCAGTGGCGGAAATTCCCCGTTCGGCGCTTTGTGGATGAGTAATTTGACCTAGGAGTCAACAATGATCGACTAACTGCGGTCGAGGATGGCGCGCAGGGAATTGTGTTTCGCGAAGTGAACTAGGTTCTCAAACATAACCAGCTTCAAAAAAACGCTTCAAGTGCGAAAGGTGATGGCATGAGCACATCGACTCATCCGGCCAGTGGCGGACTGGTGCAGATTTCCCCTACGGAGCAGGCGAACCGCGCTCTGGATACTGCAACTCTTGAAGAGCTTATTCGCCAGCGCGTGGCGGAAGAGCGTACCCGGCTGGAACAGCAAGCCGGAATCACTCACAAAGAACTTCATCATTTCCATAAGCCGATTGAGCGTCCCTTTACAGCCGATCAGCGAAGCAAGACCACGCTCCTGTTCGGCGGTCTCACGTGGAAGCACGAGAAACTGGTGCATGGGGCTCTCGAAGGTCTTGGCTACCGGTGCGAAGTGGTGCCGGTGCCGGATGTGAAAGCTTTCCAGCTCGGCAAAGAATACGGTAACAACGGCCAGTGCAATCCGACGTACTTCACAGTCGGCAACCTGGTGCAGTACCTGCAGAAGCTTGAGGAATCGGGCGTCAAGCGGCAGGACCTGATCAACAACTACATCTTCCTGACGGCGGGCGCGTGCGGTCCGTGCCGCTTCGGCATGTATGAAGCGGAGTATCGACTGGCGCTGCGCAATGCCGGATACGACGGCTTCCGCGTGATGCTATTCCAGCAGTCGGGCGGACTGAATCAGTCGGATGCAGAGGCCGGGTTGTGCATGAACCTGGACTTCTTCCTGAACCTGCTGAACGCGCTGAACATGGGCGACATCATTAATGAAGTCGCATACCAGGTGCGTGGATTCGAAGCGAACGCAGGCGAGACGGACGCGGTGCTGGAAGAGTCGATCGACTACATGCACGAGGTGCTGAAGAAGAAATCGCCGTGGTCGCCGGAAGAAGCGCTCGGCAAGATGGCGAGCAAGATTCCATTGCGCGGCACGGTCGAATACCTTGGCAAGTTCATCAATCAGCTGGTGAGTGACGATTACATGGTCGCACTGAACCATGTGCGCGATCGCTTCAATACCGTGAAAGTGGATCGCTTCCGGGTGAAGCCGATCGTGAAGATCACTGGCGAATTCTGGGCACAGACCACCGAAGGCGACGGCAACTTCAATATGTTCCAGTTCCTGCATCGCGAAGGCGCGCAGGTGATCGTAGAGCCGATCGGAACGTGGATCATGTACATGATCCACCAGGTCGTCCAGAAGATTAAGGACGAGCGCGGACTGGAAGAGGGCGTGGTTATGCCTCCGAAGTGGCGCCTGGACAAGCAAGCCAAGATCGAGTGGAACTACCGCAACAAGCTGATGAAGCTGAAGGCTGCGGAAGTGATCTTTGCGCGCGAGTATCACCGTATTGTGGACGCCGTCGGCGGGACCGCTCATCGCCTGGTCGATCAGTACGAACTGCAGCGGCTGGGACATCCTTACTACAACTCGCGTGCGGGTGGTGGTGAAGGTCACCTGGAAGTCGCGAAAAACATTTACTACACCAACAAAGAACTGGCGCACATGGTGCTGTCGCTGAAGCCATTCGGCTGCATGCCTTCCACGCAGTCGGACGGCGCACAGTCGGCGGTGGTGTCGCATTACAAGGACATGATCTTCCTGCCGATCGAGACGTCGGGCGAGGGCGAGATCAATGCGCACAGCCGCGTGCAGATGGCGCTCGGCGAAGCCAAGGCCAAGGCAAAGCTGGAGTTCGCGGAAGTCGTGAAGAACACCGGCAAAACGCTGGATGAGCTGAAGGCGTATGTCGAGCAGCATCCCGAGATGCAGAC
>DASTGW010000428.1:0-6122 GCA_035718705.1 Terriglobales bacterium
AGTGTAGCCGTCCAGGAACTTCGAGATGGAGCCCGCCGTCCCAAAGCCTTTAAGGGGGTGTACGTCGTTTGATGCATTGACTTGGGTCCGGGCCACCATCCCCCAAATAAGCGATGCGGTAACCACTGCGAGGGCGACGAAGCCGGTTCGTACTACGGTTGTAAGTTTGTTGCGGGTCGCTTGGCTGAACTGCTGTGCTCGTTTCATTAGTCTCTCCTTTTGAGTTCTGAAGACGATCGAACCGTGGTGCTGAATGTTGCGATCTGCTCCGGCCACTCAAACTTCATGCCCTCATCTCGTTAACGCCACGGGTGTTGTGATCTCAATCCAAGCGTCGGCCTTTTGCCAGTTCAATAAGAGTGCGCAATCCAGGAATGTTTCGCACTGCGAGCGCAAATGTCAGCGAAAGATGGAGGGGAGTCAATAAAACAGCGCTTTAAACCTGCTTTAACACGGAAGTCAATTCTTCACAGTAGCTTAGGCCAGTGTCTTAACTGAATCCCACGCTGCAACGTGCCAGCATTTCCCGCGCGATTCCAGGCCGTTCGAAAAATGCCGGCCTCAGCCTCAAAAGCGCTCCGCTCCCGCTTCGGCCCATACGAATTGGACATCGGAGAGCGCGCTGTCTCGCAACATAACCGTCTCAAATTGCAGGATCTGCCGTTTCGTCTTCTCCCTATGCTCGTCGAACGAGCCGGAGAGGTCGTTACGCGGGAAGAATTGCGACAACGCTTGTGGCCAGAGAACACCTTTGTCGAGTTCGACAACAGCCTAGGCGTGACCATTCGAAAAGTGAGAGATTCACTTGGCGATGATACCGAGGCTCCACGCTCCGTCGAAACCTGTCCCGTGTCGCGGATACTGTTTTATTGCGCCTGCTTAGCGTTTCAGGATGTTGGTCGAGGGTCAGACGCGGAGATACAGGGCGCAACGTTTCATTAGCGGCGCTCTTTCTTCGAAGGCACGATCTTCGTAGTCTGGCTGCTCAGCGCGGCTTCGAGATCGTTGCCGAGTACACCGACCGGATCAGCGGCGCCAAGGCAACGCGCCCTGGACGCCATCCGCAGGCCCTAGCTGTCACCCAGGCAAGCCGAGTCCAATTGTCGCTTCACTGCTCGATCTGCCTTTTCGACGGCGAATGCGACTGCTGCATGAATGTTGTGATGCCGTTCGCATACGATCACGGCCTGGGGAAATCCAACATCCACTCGGATGTCGCAACTTTTGTCGATGCCACCGCGCGGACCATTCAGGTCACTCAGGCGGACAGAGACAGAGTTGATTTTTCCCGCAAATCGCCCCAAGGCGAAGTGCACGCGCCTCGTGACGTAATCCTTCAATTCCGCGGTAAGTTCCACTCCCCGAGCCACTAATCGTAATTTCATCTCGCGTCCTTCTACTGGGTAATTTGCCTGTGCTCACTATAGAGGTGGTGCAAATCCATCGACAAATAGGTACTTCCGTGCTGACGGATCGCTTAAACCGATGTAGAGTTGGCGTGCCATGGAATGGCTCAACTATCATCACCTACTCTACTTCTGGACTGTCGCCAAAGAGGGCAGCATCGCTCGGGCTTGTGAAAAACTCCGGCTGGCGCAGCCGACGATCAGCGGACAATTGCGCGTGTTGGAAGAGAGTGTGGGTGAGAAGTTGTTCGTAAAGCAGGGGCGTGGACTTGCCTTGACTGAGGTTGGCCAGGTTGTTTATCGATACGCTGATGAAATCTTCGGGATTGGGCGAGAGTTACAGGACGTGCTGAAAGGCCGGCCTCGCGGTCGTCCATTGAGACTGCTGGCCGGCGTGTCAGATTTGGTTCCGAAATTGATCGCCTATCGAGTGTTGCGGCCCGCGCTGGAGATGTCCGAACCGGTGCAGATCATCTGTGACGAAGGGCCGCCCGAGCACCTCCTTGCGGAACTTGCCGAGCACCGGATAGATATTGTGCTTTCCGATGCGCCGATTCCGCCGACTATTCCGGTGAAAGCGTTTAACCACCTGCTCGGGACCTCAACAGCCACGATCTTTGTCGCTCCGCGTATAGCTGGCCGTTATCGCAAAAACTTCCCAAGATGCCTAGATGGAGCACCCTTCCTGGTGCCAATGCTTGGATCCAGTTTGAGACGTCCCCTTGAAGAGTGGTTCGATTCGAACAAGATCCGACCCACCATAGTGGGCGAATTCAAGGACAGGGCCTTGATGACCACGTTCGGCCAGGCTGGTGCTGGACTCTTCGCCGCGCCGACTGCGATCGAGAAGGAGATTCGCGAGCAATACAAGGTTGTTCCGATCGGCCGGATCGATTCGATTGTGGAACACTTCTATGCCATTTCCGCCGAGCGAAAGCTGAAACATCCCGCGGTCGTCACCATATCCGAAGCTGCGCGTTCGAAACTCTTCGCCAATCATTCAAACCAGCGGCACGAAAAAATACATCGCCTAAAGCGATGATTTTCTTCTGAAACATCTATTAGACAAATTTGTCGCTGCTCCTTAGCGTGTCTACCTGAGAAGGCGATAGCGCACCAGCAAACGCCTGATTAAGGAGACACTCTATGAAGAAATTTTCCATAGTTGCCATGGCGATCGTACTGATGAGCATCAGCGCATTCGCCGCTAAGCCCCGACTGGACATCGTTGATACAGCTGTCCAAGCGGGAACGTTCAACACCCTGGCGAAGGCCCTGAAGGCCGCGGACCTGGTCGACACTCTGAAAGGACCGGGACCCTTCACTGTCTTCGCGCCTACCGATCAGGCGTTCAGCAACTTGCCTCCCGGAGCGCTCGAAGTGCTGCTCAAGCCGGAGAACAAGGAACAGCTACGCTCGATTCTCATCTATCACGTTGTTCCGGGAAGGGTTGCCGCGAGTGATGTGGTGAAGCTCACGTCGGCCAAGACCGTGAATGGCGAGGAGTTGCGGATCAGCGTACTGAAAGGTGTGGTGCGGCTGAACGATTCTCGAGTCACAAAGACTGACATCGCCGCTAGCAACGGTCTCATTCATGTCGTGGACCGCGTCATGATGCCCCGTATGGGCGAAGTGTCGCAGGTCTCGAAGATTGACGACCTGCTCGCCAGCTTCGAGAGCAAGGCAATCGAAACTCGGCGCGACGCTGCCATGCTGGAATCCAAGAGGCGGAACCCTCGACTTGGCTGGGAATCTCATTCCAGCAAACTGAACCTCATGAAGTTGCACATCAACGAAATGGGCAAGATGCTGGCGGAACTGGAGCAGATGAAGCCGAAGGCGACGTTGTTCCAGGAGAAAGCGATTGAAGCCGCTCGTCCTCACCTCGAAGATCTGGCGCGTCGAGTAGAGAAGGCCATCGGTTGGCTAAACGAAGATCGCACCAGTATCGCCAAGGCCGAGTACAAGGACAATCTGCACGGCATTTGGAGTGACGCAGACCAGTTGTACCGGAACGTGGACACGATCATCGACTACCACGAAGCCAGAATGCGGCTGCACGAACTCGCGGAAGACCCAGTCGGGCGTTAATCGCGCCTGCCGGACGTAACAGTAACAGGTGAGCGTGAGAATCCCCGCTCACCTGACTCTTAAAAAATATTCAGAAAGAACGGAATACGATCATGAAAAAGATTGCGATGTGGATGCTACTTCTTGCGCTGGCGGTACCCGTCAGCGCTCAACCAAAAAATGAAGGTCGTTACGACCGCCCGATTCAGGCCAAGGCGTCTGAGGAAATGAGCAAACGCGACAAATTTAAACAAGTCAATGTCTCCGTGGAAGACGGTATTGTGACCTTAACTGGAAACGTAGAGCTTTACATCGATAAGGTTGATGCCGAAAAACGGGTGCGCAAGATTCAAAACGTCGATGGCGTTCGCAACCGAATTCAGGTTGCCAGCAGCGTTCACGATGATGTTCTGCGCGAGCAGCTCTCGAACAAGCTCCGCTACGACCGAATTGGTTATGGCATTGTCTTCAACAATCTCACGTTAAGTGTGAACAACGGAGTCGCAACGCTGGGCGGTAAGGTACGCGACTACCCCGACCGCGACTCAGCCATTGCGATTGTGGAGACCACGCCTGGAGTGAAGGACGTCATCGACGAGATCGATGTAGCGTCCACCTCGACCAGTGACGACCGTCTGAGGATCGCGCTGGCACGCGCCATCTATGGCTATCCTGCCCTGCAGAAATATGCCACCGACCCACAGGCGCCGATTCGCATCGTGGTGGAAAACGGCCATGTCGAACTTCACGGCGTGGTTGACAACAAACTGGACAAACAGGTGGCTTATACGCAGGCCAGCACGGTTCCAGGGATTTTCAGTGTGGAAAACAACATCTTGATCGCTTCGGAGATGAGCCGATGACCGGTCTGGGCTCCGCGCCTCCTGCGCGGAGCCCGGTCTCTTCAAGAGCTTGATGGAGGACATTGCAATGAAATGGTCATGGAAACTCGGCACCTTCGCCGGTATCGGCGTCTACATACATGCAACCTTTCTTCTTCTCGTGGGCTGGATTGCGCTCAGTCATTGGATCCAGTACAGGAGTTTGATCCCGACAGTGACGGGCGTGGCCTTCATTCTCGCGCTCTTTGTATGTGTGGTTCTACACGAGTACGGACACGCCCTCGCAGCGCGGAGATTCGGCATTGCGACAAAGGACATCACTCTATTGCCAATTGGTGGCCTTGCGCGCTTAGAACGCATGCCGGACAAACCAAATCAAGAATTGTGGGTGGCGCTCGCGGGACCCGCTGTCAATGTTGCTCTTGCCGCCATCTTGGGCGGATATCTGTTCGCAAGCGGGCACTTCGAACCGGTCAACCAGATTGGGCTCACGCATGGCGACTTCCTGGAGAGGCTTTTGGCAGCCAACCTCTTCCTGGTCGGATTCAACTTGATTCCCGCTTTTCCAATGGACGGAGGGCGCGTTCTTAGAGCTCTGTTGGCAAACCGCATGGAATATGCACGAGCCACGCGGATCGCTGCAGGTATCGGGCAGGCGCTCGCATTCGTTTTCGGGTTTGTCGGTCTATTCACCAATCCTTTCCTGGTGTTCATTGCTTTCTTTGTCTGGATCGGTGCGGGGCAGGAGGCCCTCGCCGCCGAGACAAAGTCAGCACTGGGATCCGCCGCCGTCAAAGACGCAATGATCACGAATTTCGAGTTTCTTTCGCCGAATGATGAACTCTCGGAAGCCGTAAAACTCGTTCTCGATGGCTCTCAGCAGGACTTTCCAGTGCTGGAGCAAGGGCGCGTGAAAGGCATGCTCGTACGCAGTGATATATTTGCAACTCTCGCAAAAGGGGACGTTGATGCGAATGTTCGAAGCGTTATGCGAGAAAACTTCCCCATTGCTGCGCCTGACGAGGCTCTTCAGTCCGTGCTTACGCGCCTTCACGAAACCGAGGCGGCCACCATACCTATCGTCGACAACGGCCACTTGGTGGGGCTAATCACGATGGAAAATCTGGCCGAGTACCTCATGGTGCAATCGGCTTTGGCGGAATCGGAGAAGAAGAGAGGTGATGTCCGCTTGAAGGCTGACTTCCTGGCCGTGAACAGGCGCGCGATAAGCTAAAGCACCGACGGAGCAAGGGCCGACGCCAACGTGGGTCCTTGTCTCCCATCGAATGCTGTCATTCCCACACTTGAAATTCGTCAAGACGCACTGCCGGCGTTCAACGTCGAAACTGAAACCAGCCATGGATAGGGGATTCCCATGGCAACCGACATCGCGTTCTCTTTAGGCTTCTCTCTCTCTCGCCGGAAACCGCATCTCGCCATCTGCTCGTATTTTCTTGCTTGCTGTCGCCACAGTGGACGATATCGGAGCGATCTTGGGATCGCGATCTTCCACACTGACGACGTCATCTTCATTCCACTGATGTGGTTTGCAATCCTGCTCTTGGCCATCCTGCTGATGCAGAGACTAGGTGTTCGCACGCATGCCGCTTACATTCCCGTTGGAGTACTGCGCTGGTTTGCTCTTTTGAGTTCAGTGTCCATGCGACGGTTGCTGGCGTAGGCGTGTTTGCCGCATCAGTTTTATCGGGCACTGTGGGATTCGTTCTGCTCAGATTCGCTCGTTTGGCTGCAAGTTTACAAACCCACAGACCTCATATTAATCAATCTAAAAAGTAGATGTATT
>DASTGW010000429.1:0-9792 GCA_035718705.1 Terriglobales bacterium
CCGCACCGATCGCCGAGGTTATGTGGTCATAGCCCGGAGCGATGTCAATCACCAGCGGCCCAAGCGTGTAGAACGGAGCACCGAAGCAGAGCTCAATTTCTTTGTCCACCTGCTCCTTGATCTTGTCCATCGGCACGTGGCCAGGACCCTCGATCATCACCTGCACATCTTCCTTCCAGGCCTTTGCCGTGAGTTCGCCAAGAGTCGCAAGTTCAGCGAACTGCGCTTCGTCGCTGGCATCGGCGATGCAGCCAGGACGAAGTCCATCGCCGAGCGAGAACGAGACGTCGTACTTCTTGAATATCTTGACGATGTCGTCAAAACGCTCGTAGAGGAAGTTCTGCTTGTGGTGGTGTGCCATCCATTGCGCCAGGATCGCACCGCCACGGCTCACAATGCCGGTGATGCGCTTGGAGATCATCGGCAGATACTGGATGAGCACGCCGGCGTGAATTGTCATGTAATCGACACCCTGCTGCGCCTGCTCTTCGATGACTTCGAGCATGATGTCGGCGCTCAAGTCCTCGACACGCTTCACGCGGGCGATGGCTTCGTAGATGGGAACGGTGCCGACCGGAATGGGCGAATGCCGAAGGATAGCTTCGCGGATCTCATGAATACCGCCGCCAGTGGAGAGATCCATCACCGTATCGGCGCCGTAGTGAACGGACGTGTGCAGCTTCTTCAGCTCTTCGTCGACATTCGAAGTAACGGCGGAATTGCCGATGTTGGAATTGATCTTGCACTTGGAAGCCACGCCGATCGCCATCGGCTCGAGCTCAGGGTGATTGATGTTGGCCGGGATGATCATGCGTCCGGCGGCAACTTCATCGCGAACCGTTTCGGCGGTAATTTTCTCACGCCCGGCGACGTACAGCATTTCCTCGGTGATCACACCTTTGCGCGCGAAATGCATCTGCGAAAAGTTCTGGTCGCCGGTGCGCTCGGCTTCCGCGCGGCGTTTGGCGATCCATTCGGCGCGTGGCTTCTGGATCCAGCCGGCCTGGTCTGCGTGTCCGTTATGATTGCCGTTTCCGTTGGCGTTGCTCATGGCAAATTCCCCTTTGGGTCAGTAAAAACTCAGATTATACGCTTAGGTACACCATGTCACTTGGCCTGGTGACGCTTGACCCGACCCGCCGTGCGAGTACAATTTGTTCAGGTACTCCTCTTCATGTCCAATCGTTACGTCCGCTTCGGCCTGGTTTGTGCCGTCATCGTCATTGCGCTCGGCTATCTCGCCTACACTGGCGTGCAGGAGAGCAAGAGCTACTACGTCACCATCAAAGAGCTGAAAACGATGGACGATTCCGCCTACAAGAAGCGGCTGCGCGTTGCGGGAACCGTAACACCTGGATCGATCAAGCGGCAGGGCTCTAAGGTCGAGTTCATGCTGGAAGAGGAAGGCCGCCAGTTGCCCGTGGTTTACACCGGTACCGAGGCTCCTCCCGACACCTTCAAGGATTCGTCGCAAGCGTTGGCCGAAGGCACCTACGGTCGCGATGGCGTTTTCCATGCCAAAGGATTGCAGGCGAAGTGCGCCTCGAAGTACGCGCCGCAGCAGCAACAGCAGGGAACTACGCCGGCAACGCAAACTTCTTCCATGTGAATTGTGGGAAGCCCATGAACTGGGCTTCCCTTCAGCCCTGTCCTTTTACGCAGCTGCTTCTTTCCTGGTCTCGATCGATAGCGCCTCTGCCAGTTTGTCCGCCGCCAACTGGATCGTCGCCCGAGTGGCGGGCGTCTCCGCCAGTGGATTCAGCAGACAGAAGTCGTGCACTGTGCCGATCATGCGCAGCGTAGTTACTTCGACTCCCGCCTGCATAAGCTTGCGAGCGTACTCTTCGCCTTCGTCGCGCAGGATGTCGTTTTCATCCACGATGAGCAATGCCGGCGGCAGCCCCTTGAGCTGATCGAGACTTGCCTGCAGCGGCGCTGCTTCTGGCTTTTTGCGGTCGGCTTTATTGGGAGCGTAGGCGTCCCACATCCAGGAGAGGGTCGCGCTGCTGAGCCAAAGCCCATCCGCGAATTCCTCGTGGGACTTTTGCGACAGGCTTCCATCGGTGACGGGATACAACATCGCCTGGTATCGAATCTGCGGTCCCTTGCGCTGTTTTGCGAGCAGGGCAACCACCGCTGTCATGTTGCCGCCCACACTTTCACCACAGATGGCGAGGCGATTGGCGTCGAAGTTGAACTCCTTCGCATGTTCCGAGATGTACTTGGTTGCCGCGTAACCCTGCTCGATGGGAACAGGAAACTGCGCCTCCGGAGAAGGGGTGTAGCTGACAAAGACGAAGGCCGCGTTTGTAGCGTTCACCAGGTCGCGCAAAAGGCGGTCGTGGGTGTGCTTGCTGCCGAGAATCCATCCGCCGCCGTTGAAGTAGACCACCACAGGAAGCGTTCCGCGAACGCCCTGCGGCCGTTAAATTCGAATCGGTACTTCGCCCGTTGGGCCGACGGGAAGGGTTCTCTCTTCGATGTCAGCGGGTAGCTTGTGGACATCCTTGGCTTGCAGCTCCTCGAGCAGTTTGCGGGCGTCGGCATAGGGAAGCTCGTGGAGCGGCTTGCCTTTTTGTGCATTGACAGCATCGATGAAGGCTCGGGTAGTCGGTTCGAGAATGACTCGCTGTTGGTCAGACATGATTCCTCCGCTGTGGTTGAAAAGGGGTGAGATGGTTTAAGTCAGAAGAAAGCTACGCGCGGGCCCCTACATTCTTTTGGCCTGGGAGGAAATTTCTTGACGGCCTAAAACTGCCATCGCCAGCAACATTGCGAAGGTCATCGACTACGCCGCCAGGAACCTCCATTAACTCCAACCAAGATGAAGGGAAGGGCACCGACGACACATTAATAAATCCCTTAGTGGGAGCGGAATTTCATCGCCTCAAAAGAAGTGCATGGCCTCCCGGGGCGATTCGTTACAATACCTGCGAACTTGCCCTCATCGTCGAACAATTCAGACTCCGTGGTTTCGCTGAAGGACGTTTCACGCCTTTACGGACGCTTCGCTGCCGTCCGCAACGTGACTGCCGCCTTCGCTCCCGGCAAGCTGTATCTGGTGCTGGGCGAGAATGGCGCCGGAAAAAGCACGCTGTTGCGGGTGATCGCTGGCCTGATTCATCCGACGCGCGGTGAAATGTCCGTGCTCGGTGCGAAGGTGCCGCGCGATGTCGCTTCCCAATTCGGCTACATGGCACACGCGCCCATGCTTTACGAAGAGCTGAGCGGCATGGAGAACATGCTGTACTTCGCGAAGCTCTACGGCATCAGCGACCCTGCGAAGTGTGAACAGGCGATACGCACCGTCGGCCTCGATCCTTCTTTGGACCGCCGAGTCGGGCAGTACTCGCAAGGCATGAGGCAACGTTTGTCGCTGGCGCGGTCGATCCTCAACGAGCCCAAACTGCTTCTTCTCGATGAACCGTTTTCCAACGTAGATATTCAGTCGGCGCGTGATATGGCCCGTCTGCTGGGCGAAATGCGCGATGCCGGTAGAACCATCTTTCTTGTCACCCATCAGCCGTCGTTGTTGGAAGGCATTGCCGATGAAGCCATCATGATGTCGGCGGGGGAGATTGTGTCACGACAATCGATGCGCTCGGAGGCCCGTTCGTGACCTTCGTCGCAACCCTGCGCAATACACTCTCGAAAGATCTTCGACTGGAGTGGCGATCCAAGGACGCCATCAACTCCATGCTGTTCTTCGCGCTACTGGTGGTGGTGATCTTCAGCTTCTCGTTCGACCTGACTGCGGAAGAATCACGGCGCATCGCGGGCGGCCTCATCTGGGTCGCGCTCCTGTTTGCCGCTGTGGTGGCTCTGAACCAGACATGGGCACGCGAACTCCGCAATCAGGTGCTCGACGCTTACCGCATCGCCCCCGCGCCGCTTGAGTCGCTCTTCCTGGCAAAGGTGCTGGGAAACTTCATCTTCGTGAGCGTACTGGAACTGCTGGTAACGCCGCTGTTCATTGTCTTTTACAACTTGCGCAGCGTCGGTCCGTGGTACGAGTTGGTGATCGCCAGCGTGCTCGGCAACTGGGCGCTGGTGGCGAACGGGACTTTCTTTGGTGCGATGTCGATCCGTACGCGCAGCCGGGAAGTAATGCTCCCGCTGTTGCTGTTCCCGATATCGATTCCGGCGATTCTCGCCATGGTTAGCGCCACCACGGCCACGTTAACCGGAGAGGGCTCCGCACATTTGCCGCTGGTGTTTCTTGGTGTTTACGATTTAGTGTTCACCGTACTGGGGCTCTCGCTGTTTCAAACGGTATTGCAGGCAGAATGAATACAAAGATCTTCACTGCACTCGCTCTTATCACGCTGGGTCTATTGTCCTGGGGACTCTACGCAGCCCTGATCGGCGCTCCTACGGAAGCGACCATGGGGCCCGTCCAACGCATCTTTTATTACCACGTACCTTGCGCCTGGGTGATGTTCCTGGCGATCCCCGCGAACTTCCTTGCTTCGGTCATTTACCTCTTCAAGCGTAACGCCGCCCTGGACGCGTTCGCCGTCTCGACGGCCGAAGTCGGAGTTGTCTTCTGCACCATCGTCCTGCTAACCGGGCCGATCTGGGGCAAGCCCGCTTGGGGCATCTGGTGGACATGGGACGCGCGTCTCACGTCCACACTGGTGTTGTGGCTGATCTACGTCAGCTACCTGATGCTGCGCAAGTTCTCGATCGGCGGACCGAATCCCGTGCTCGCGGCATCGCTGGCGATCTTCGGATGCGTGGACGCATTGTTCGTCTGGTTCGCCATCCGCTGGTTCCGAACGCAGCACCCACAGCCCGTTTTCGGCAGTGGCCCAAATTCAGGCATCGATCCGCGCATGTTGCACGCGTTCTTCATCAACCTGGTGGCATTCACGATGCTAGGCATCCTGTTGGTGTGGTTGCGCTATACGTTGGAACGGGTGAAGCAGCGGGTAGAAGAGGCGCACGCGATGAAGGCACTCGGAGGCGCACGATGAGATATCTCTACGCGGCTTACCTGATCACGTGGGCGGTGATCCTGGTTTACATCATCACGGTGCTGGCGGGATTTAAGAAGGTGCAGGACGAGATGCGCGACCTCGAGCGCTAGCCTACTGGCAGCATTCTTTCTTCTTCGGACGCACCAGTAGACCGAGAACGCATCCAGCGGCAATGCCGATCAAAATAAACAGCACTGGGCGCGCGGTGAGAACACCGACCAGTAAGCCGACGATCAGGCCAATCAGAACCATCTTGTAGTTGAACGTCTTCAGTGCGCGTCCTTCTCTCGCTGTTTCTTTTCCAGTTTCCTCAACGCCTGGTCAAGTGTCGGCTCTTGGTCGTCCACTTCGGTAAAGCCCTTAGGCACGGCGAACATCGTCTCCGGAGTGTCTACGTTCTTCAGTTCCACGATCTCCATCTCAGATCGCGTGACGGTGGTCTGCTTGTGTGTCTGTGTTTGCGTGCTGGTCGTGCGCTTCAGCGGGAAGCCAGGAACCTTGCTCATTTCGGCGTTCAGGATGCGATCGAGTTGCTCGTCGCCGGTGGTTGGTCGCTTATCCAGGAAGGCCTTGACGCCCGGCTCCTGGATTGCGCTGGTAGTCCAGATGTCTTCGTCCATGACGGTCGCGATGGTTTCCGTGTCGCCGAGAGTCGCCTTGTAACTCGTACGATAGCGGAAATGCCGTGTCGGCAAGCCCTGCATTTCAGGTCCGGCCTCTTCTAGAAGTTTCTCCACCTTCGGCTCTTCGAAGCGAACCTTCATTTGCCCGCGGAAGGTGCGCATCATATCGGCCATGTTGTGCACCATGCCGTTCACGTCCCAACGAGTGAAAGTCTTTTCCGCAGGGTTCACCAGGTAGACAGTGTCACCTCCGTCGGAGGAGACGAGGTAAGTGCCGGTCTGTATTTCCGGCAATTCGCTTTTTAGAAATTCCATGCGTGCATGACTGCCGCTCACCCACCCGCGCACGCGGAAGTCCCCCGACTGGTTCTTCGAGCCGAGTATGGTGCGCGTGACAGCCGTGTATGTCACTCCTGCCCACGAGGGCAGGGCAGCAAGAATAATGAAGAGCAACAGCTTGCGCATGGATATCCCGTGCCTCCTTAGAGTCTGACACGAGGCGACGGAAATTGTCGCGCTGGGGCATGAGTATTCAGTGCGATATTATGTGGCGGATGTCCACTGCTGCGATGCCCGTGCCACACGCAAGAATGCGACGACTCTGGCGCACAGCCACCTTCAATCCTTTAGCCGCCGTCGGCATCGTGTTCATCACTATCTTCGTATGCTTCGCTTTATTCGCGCCATGGATCGCGCCGCAGGATCCCGCGCACATCGACTTGCCGAGCCGGCTGGCCCGCCCCTCTTTCCACCACTGGTTCGGTACCGATGAACTCGGGCGCGACATCCTGTCACGCATCATCTTCGGCGCACGGGTGTCGATGCTGGTTGGAGTCGGAGTTGTGAGTGGCTCGCTGATCCTAGGCCTGATCATCGGATCCCTTGCCGGCTACTATGGCGGACGCGTGGACCGCATCGTCAATATCGTCGTGATGAACGCGTTCCTGTCGTTCCCGGGCTTCCTGCTGGCAATCGCCTTCGTAGCCTTTCTCGGACCGGGACTGTTCAACCTGATCTTTGCGCTGATTCTGGGCGGCTGGGTTGGGTATGCACGACTCGTCCGCGCGCAGGTGCTTGCTGTCCGTGAAAGGGAATTCGTGGAAGCTGCACGTGCCTTGGGCGCAAGCGACCTGTGGATTCTCGGCCGTCACATCCTGCCCAACATGATTCAGCCCGTAATCGTGCAGGCGGCGATCGGAATGGCGGGATCAATCCTTGCCGAAGCGACGATGAGTTTTCTTGGCTTAGGCGTGCCTCCACCCACGGCAAGCTGGGGCACCATGCTCGATGCCGGTCGTTCTCACCTTTTCGACGCTCCGCACTTGGTATTATTTCCGGCCGTGACAGTGATGCTGGCGGTATTATCTTTCAACTTTATCGGGGATGCGCTGCGTGACTATCTCGATCCGCGCGCAAGGATCGAAGCGGGTCTGTAAGCAAACCCCGGCACTGCGGCTAAGTTTCGTTCTCAGCGAACAGGCCCTTTGGTAACTGAGTCCCCAGGTAATTTTCGTGGCATCATCGCGCAACTAGTCCAGAGAAGAAGTGTCTGAACGGGGCATACGATTCGTAACACAGCAATCGTAAAGGACCGGAGGGTTTCACCAATGAAGAAACAGTACATGAGTTTACTCAGCCTCGCCGCCGCCGCGGCACTGTGCGTTCCCATGATCGCGCAGGAGACTTCCACTAGCACCTCGGGAACCAAATCTCCCGTGATCAATGAGCGTCGCGAGAACCAGCAGCAGCGCATCGGGGAAGGCGTAGAGAACGGCTCGCTCACCGCCGGCGAGGCTTCACGCCTCGAGCACAAGGAAGCGAACCTCAACAAAGAGGTCCACAACATGAAGAGCGACGGCAACTTCACCGCCGCGGAACGCGCCAAGGTTCGTCGCCAGGAAAACGCTCTCTCCAAAAACATCTATAACCAGAAGCACGATGCCCAGGTGCAGAACCTGCACCCGAAGAGTGAAGTCGGGCAGCGTCAATTGAATCAGCAGAAACGTATTGGCGAAGGCATCGAAAACGGATCGCTTAATGCTCGCGAAGCAGGTCGGTTGGAGCATCACGAAGCTGGACTGAACAAGGAAGTTGCCGTCATGCGTCAGAACAATGGCGGAAAGCTCACGAATGGTGAAAGGCACCTGGTCAATCACCAGCAGAACCGCACCTCGAGAGCCATCTATCGCCAGAAGCACGACGCACAGCATCGCTAAATCGATTTGGAAAAAGAGGAGCCCCGCTGGCGGCGGGGCTTCTTTGTTTCCGATGTAATTAGCGTCGGGAGATGCCACCACTGCCGCTGATCGCCCAGTCGGCGGAGATCGGTCCGGGACCCGTGAAGATGAGTGCGAAAGCCATCGCAGCGAGTGCAAGCGGGAATTCGTATCCACCTACCAGTCCGCGATGAAGTTCGACCTTGAAGATAGCCACGCACATGTTGACGCATACCGCCAGCGCAGCAATGCGCGTAATAAGTCCGACCACGAGCAAGATGCCGCCGAGAAACTCTACTCCGGCCGATAAATAACCAAGCCATCCTGGAAGACCCAAACTGGCCACGAATGAAGCATGTTTGTGAAGTCCGCCAAACACCTTGTGATAACCATGAGCGACCATAATCGCTCCCAGTGAGACTCGCAAAATCAACAAGCCCAGCGGTTGCAGGCGATCGAGAAACTTAAAACTCAAAAAGGGCCTCCCGGGGGAAAATAACGGCTTGATTTTAGTTCACTCGCGCGTGGGTTTCGCCGAACGCGTCGGTGCAGATCATCCCACCTGCTCGTTGTACTGGATGTCGATGCCGCGAGATGCCATGGCTTCGAGGAATGCCTGTGCAGGCACGTCACGCTCCTGCAGAACAGCCCCGGTTTTGCTGATTTCGCCGAGTGCCATCATCTGCACCACGATTGCCGCCGGCCACGCTGTCGTGCGCATCATCGAGGTCATCTTCGTTTTGGGATCGTAGCGATCGACGAGCGTGAAGCTGAGCACGCGCGGTGGTGGAACATCGCGCTTGAACAATGTCTTCTTTGGCGCGTCATGCGCTTCCACGCGCATCACGGTGAGATCAGGATCTTCGCCGGCAAACTTCTCCAAAAAGAGCGAGGTCGTCATCTCGCGCGGCGACATTTCCTTGCCGTTAACCTTGCGCTTCTCGCTGGAGAAGAAGCCAAGGTCGTAGAGCCCGCGAATCAGTTCGATGTGGCCTTTGTAGCGCAACGTCTTCTCGAAGCATTCGCCCACTTTGCCGTTGAACGTTTCAGGCAGAGTGGAAGTACCTCCAGACGTGTGGAAGGCGTCGAGCGCTGGTAATCCGTCGATCTTGAACGTTTCGACTTCCGACAACGGCTCGATCTTTTGGATCTTTCCTTTGCGGAGCACGTTCGCCGGCTCGCAGTATTCGTTGATCAAGCCTTCGACCGAGAAGACAAGCTGGTAGTTAAACGGCGGCTTCGGATCGACCGGAAGTCCGCCGACATAGATCTTCAGCGCGTCGGCTTTGCCGCCAATACGGCGCATGAGCTCTCCGGCGAGAATGGAAGCCATGCCTGGCGAAAGGCCACAGTCGGGAGCAAGTCCAACGCCAGCTTTCTCGGCTTTCTTCGAGAGTTCGAGGGTCTTGCGGACGACGACATTGTTGCCGCCAAGATCGCCGAAGTGACACTTGGCCTTGATGGCAGCATTCGCGAGGCCGAGATTATAGAAGTAGGGAACCGCGGAGAGGCACGCAGCGTGCCCGCGCATCAGCTTGTAAGCCGATTTCTCGCTGGAAGCGTCAACCTTCTCGGGTTCAATCTTCTTGTTCTTGGTGAGCTTATTGAGGCGGTTCGCCGCTTCCTTGGCGCGTTTATAGTCCGCGTCGGCGAGTGTCACCGATTTGACCTCGGGGTTGAGGGCCATGTCATAGGCGGCAGCAGAGCCCATCATTCCTGAACCGATTACGAGCAGTTTCATGTCAGATCTCGCTGGAGGAGTTATGAAAACCAATCATTGTCTATTGTCTGTTGGCGATTGTCTATCGTGAGCGGTGAGAGCTATTTGCAGAGGAAGAACTTGCGTCCCATTTCGCCACCCATGTTGAGATCTTTCTCGGCATCGAATGCGTCGACGTAAATGAAGTCAGCAAGTGCGAGTGCGCCGCGCAGTTCGTTCTCCGAGAAGCAGCGTTGCGTGATGGCGAAATCCGA
>DASTGW010000430.1:0-3372 GCA_035718705.1 Terriglobales bacterium
CTCGCTCGCGGTGTGTTTCGTCGCCGGCAAGGTTTCGCCGGTTGGAGCCGGAAGCTGCACTCCCACTCCGGCTTTGCTGATGTTGATCGCGGCTAGTCCGATAAAGAGCGCCAGCGTCGTCACGATCTCGAAGTACACGATCGCCTTCACGCCCATGCGACCGACCTTCTTCAGATCAGCATGTCCAGCGATGCCGCTGACCAGCGTCGCAAAAAGCAGCGGCGCAATGATGGTCTTGATTAAGGATAAGAAAACCTGGCTCAACACCCGCAGGTTCGTCGCCAGGGCAGGGAAGTCGTGCCCGATCTCGGCGCCAAGAAACATACTGACCACGATCCATGCGGTCAGGTTCCGGCGTACCATGCCATAACCAAACAACAGCGCTAAGGTAATCCAGCGGAGAGCAAACAGAAGGGAATGTGGAAGGGAAGCGATGCTCAATTCCGCGGCGGCGTGAGCGAGCCCGGCTACGGCCATCATCACCAACGCGGCTAGCAGGAGCGGCCGTTTCATGGGTCTCTTCCGGAGAAGTAGTTTCGACTGCTACCGCAATAAATCTTCCAGCTCGACTCCGCGATCTGTCTTTTCATCGCGGTATTTCACAATCACCGGCGAGTAGAGCGAGAGACCCCATTCCTGGCCCTTTCCCTTGGTGATCGCCCTCGAGCCCGGCACCACCACGGCGCCTTCCGGCACCACCAGTGGTTGGTCATGAGACGATCGATGGATCTCGCCTTTCACCAGGTCGAACAGCGGCGTCGAACGTGTCAGCACCGTCCCCGCGCCGAGCACCGCGCGCGGCCTCACCTGCGTGCCTTCGAAAACTCCGCAGTTTCCGCCGACCAGCACATCATCTTCGATAATCACTGGCGAAGCATTCACCGGCTCGAGAACTCCACCGATTTGTGCCGCTGCGCTCAAATGCACACGCTTGCCAATTTGCGCGCACGACCCGACCAGCGCATGGGAATCCACCAGGGTGCCCTCATCGACGTACGCGCCCACATTGATGAACATCGGCGGCATGCAGATTACATTCTCTGCGATGAAAGCGCCTTCGCGTGCCGACGACCCGCCGGGCACCATCCTTACGCGATCTTCAATTCGAAATTGCCTTAAAGGAAACGTGTCCTTATCGACGAACGAGAGGTCTTCGCAGCCCATCTCCATCAATTCGCCAATGCGGAATCCGAGCAGGATCCCCTGCTTCACCCACACGTTCACCTTCCATTCGCTGCCGTTCTTCTCGGCGGCGCGAATTTCGCCCTTGCTGAGCGCCTCGCGGAAGTCGTTGAACACACCTCGCGCTCCAGACACGTTTCGTGCCTCAGGGCCTAGCGCGTAGAGTCGCTCGATACCTGCCTGTAGCGGATGCATCGGAACTCAGTATAAATGTTCGCCTTAACTCTCTAGAAACTGTTTTCCTACGCTACTAACATCCATCGAAGCGGGTACTTGCATCTGATCTTGCGTGGATTCTCTCCACCCACTCCTCGGACGCACGCTGGTCCTCGTCGCTCATCCTGACGACGAAGTAGTCGGGTGCGGAATTCTGCTTCAGCGCATGCGCGAGCCCATTGTCGTCTTCGCCACCGACGGCGCCCCCCGTTCCGACTATTTCTGGAAGCAGCACGGCTCGCGTGAGAACTACGCTCGTATCCGTCGCAACGAAGCCGAGCAGGCACTGAATGCCATTGGTCTTCATCACCAGCACCGCCTGTGCGAAGAAAACCTCATTGCGGACCAGGAACTCTTCCTCAACCTCGAATGCGCCTACAATTCGCTCTCCGATCTCGTGGAGATGGAGATTCCCGATGCGATCCTAACCCTCGCCTATGAGGGCGGACATCCGGATCACGACTGCTGCGCGTTCCTGGCTTCTGTAGTCGGAATTCGATACGAACTCCCGGTCTGGGAAGCGCCGCTCTACCATCGCGCAGGCAACGACCTCGTTCGCCAGAAATTCCTGAACGGCGCTGGATTGCCGGTCTTCGCCTCTGCCGAAGAACTCGCGCGCAAGCGCCAAATGTTTGCCGCTTACGCATCCCAGGCTCAGGTTGTGGCGAATTTCACTCCGGAGTTTGAATTTGTCCGCCCCATGCATGAGTACGATTTCACCTGTGCTCCCCACACCGGTGTTCTCAATTACGAAGCTTGGAAGTGGCCCATGAGAGGGACCGATCTCTGCCGCGCCTTCTCCCAGTTCCTAACTCAACCAGCCGATCCAACGAGAAAGCGTGAATGGGGAACCGCAGCCTGACACTCGCCACAGCGGCCAACGTTCGCCGCATCCTCTATGTTGCCTATCCGCTCCTGCCGGTCAGCGACGAAAGTTGTGGCGGCGCCGAACAGATGCTCTCTGTCCTTGAGGCAGAGATCGCCGACCGCGGCAATATCACCACGATGGCCGCCTGCCAAGGCTCACGCGCGACCGGCGTGGTGTTCTCTACCGGAAAAGAAACGACTGCGCCTGACCAGTTCGAATCCCGAAATCAAGAGCATGAAGAACGCATCCTGAATCTGCTACGTGAAACCCGAGGCTCACAGCCCGCTTTCGACCTCATCCACGACAAGAGCGGCAGCTTCTGGCGACGGGCCGCCCAGATCGACATTCCCGTTCTCGCTACACTTCATCTGCCACGCCATTTTTATCCGAGTCACGCGTTCGATCATCTTCCGCCGAACCTTTACTTCAACTGCGTCTCCGAAACACAGCGCAAAACATTTGCCGATCTCCCAAACGTGATCGCCACGATTCCGAATGGAATTGCGGTGAAACGCTTTCCTTTTATCGCTGAAAAACAGGACTATCTTCTCTGGATGGGACGCGTTTGCGAGGAGAAGGGAACACATCTCGCCATTGAAGTCGCCCAACGCACAGGCCTTCCGCTGGTCCTGACCGGGCAGGTCTACCCCTTCACCTATCACCAGCGTTACTACAACGAAAAGGTTCGACCGCACCTCGGCGGCGACGCCCCCGCCATCTGCTTCCTCGAAACTCCCACGCTCGGTACCAAACTCGAACTTCTGAGCAAAGCCTGCGCCCTGCTCGTTCCCAGTCTCGTTGATGAAACCTCATCACTGGTTGCGATGGAAGCCATGGCCTGCGGCACACCAGTAATCGCGTTGCGCCGCGGCGCAATTCCGGAAGTTGTCATTGATGGCGTCACCGGTCTTCTCTGCGAAAATGTGCAACAGATGATAGAAGCGGTTGAGCACGTCAGCGCGCTCAGTCCGCGAGCTTGCCGTGCCCACGTAGAGGAACATCACTCCGCTTCCCGCATGGCCGACGACTACGAGCGCCTTTACGATCAGATTCTCGCCAAACACGCTACCCAATTTCGCAACGCCGCCTAAATGAAAAAGGCACAG
>DASTGW010000431.1:0-12020 GCA_035718705.1 Terriglobales bacterium
AAGATTGCCCGCTTCATCCACCGTGAGAGTCTTTGTCGGACCGCAGCTCTGCCCGTGAGGTCCGGAAAAGCTGTAGAGCAGCTTGAATGTCCAGGTAACCTGCGCCAATCGTGAAGATGTCGTACTGATCGTTGTAAGTGATGCCCGTGGTCGGATCGGTGTAGGAACTTGTCGACGGGAAGGTCTTGTCGGCCGTCTTCATCAGCTTCGCTTTGACTTGATCAGGCGTAAGCTGCGAATTCTGCTGAAGAAGAAGAGCAGCTGCACCCGCGACTACAGGCGTCGCCATGCTGGTGCCGCTCAACATCATGTAGTCCGACGATGCCGAACTGGTGCCATTGCTCAGGTACGTCGAGGTAGGCACTGCAGACGATGCAGTGAATAAAGTGGCAGACGTCGAAGCCAACGTAGAGATTACGTTGTTACCCGGTGCCACAATGTCGGGCTTCACGATGTGGTCATACACCGTCGGGCCCTTCGAACTGTAGGTGGCGATCAGGTCGTCGCCGCGCGATCCGGTTCCCATCGGCTTCATCGAGCCCACCGTGATCACATACGGATCGTTACCGGGGACATTGATTGTTCCGTAGCCGTAGTTCTCAAATGAATTGTCGCGGCCCATGTTGCCGGCGGCAACCACCACCACGATACCCGCATTCCACGCCTGCTCCACCGCCTGGCAGAGCGGATCCAGCGTGTAGCTTTCATAAGGCGGACGGCCCACGGAGAGGTTGATGATCTTGATGTTGTAAGTGTCTTTAAGGCTGATCGCCGTCTGGATCGCGCTGATAACCGAGCTGTCGCTTCCGCCACCGCTATTGTCGAGCACGCGCAGGTTTACGATGTTGACGTTTGGCGCAATACCTTGAAACTGCGTCGTTGCTTGCGGTCCGCTGGAATTCGCGCCGCTTCCTCCGATGATGCCGGCAACGTGCGTTCCGTGTCCAAAGCCGTCATTTGCCGAGGAATCCCCGGGCACAAAGCTTTGGCTATAAACGATTCGGTAGGTCCCTGGTCCAGTCTTAAAATCTTTGAGCTGATTTACGCCGCTATCGATGACGGCTACGCCAATTCCGGTGCCGTCATATCCAAGCCCCCATCCATATGCAGCGTTGACAGCGGTTTCGTACAAATCGTTGGGAAGAGTCGAGGCATTGAGTGGACGATCGGGCGATATGTACACGACGTCGGGATCGTTCGCCAGCTCTTGGAGTCGATTCCCCGGGACTGCGAAAGCTCCGCCCTTGATCGCCCGACGCAAGTCGCGATTCATCTTCGCGCCGTGGGCGTTCAAGCGTCCAAAATGAGTGGCCGTCGGCGTCACTCGATACTGCACGATCACGTTGATCGACTTTCCGGACTTCGTCACGGGCAGGTCCTTCGACATCTTTCCCTGTCCATGGGCGAATGTTGCCAACGACAAGATCACAACTGCTACCTTGCCGCCCCAACTTGCGCTTTTGTTCGGCTTGTCCATTCCAAAAGCCCCTTGCGAAACTACTCGGGATCTATCCTGCAAGCCGGCTTCCTAATGTAAGCTATTGATAACAAGCAACATGGGCACTCTTCATTGAGCCACCCCGCAGACACCATGTCCGATTCTGTCGCCTCTATGGGACAAAATGTCTCAACCGGCCAACCGCCTGCGATACCATCTTTCTCGTGCGTTACTCCTCCTACGACTCCCCCATCGGCCATCTTTTGCTGGTCTGCTCCGACCGTGGATTGGCCGAAATTTCCTTCGACTACGACCGCCTGCGTCTGCAAAAAGCAGCGTCGAACGAAGCCTGGATTAGGGACGACGCGGCACTGCATCCTTGTCGGCGGGAACTGCAGGAATATTTCGCCGGCTCCCGCCATGAGTTCACGCAGCCTCTGGACCTGAAGGGAACAGCATTCCAACTGCGCTGCTGGAATGCATTGCTCGAGATTCCATATGGTGAAACCTGCTCTTATGCCGACTTGGCCAGGAAAGTCGGAAGCCCGAAAGGCTTTCGCGCGGTTGGCATGGCGAATCACGACAATCCCATCCCCATCATCGTGCCGTGTCATCGCGTCATCACTTCCGATCGCAAACTCGGCGGATACGGCGGAGGTCTCGACCTTAAAGAGAAGTTATTGCGTCTGGAAGGCGCACGCTGGTGCGAGCCGCATCCTGAACTCTTCGCCGCTGTGAGCTCGCGCTGATGTCCTCAGGAACCAAACAGATTGTTCGCTGCGCTTGGCCGGGCAACGATCTCTCCATCAAGTATCACGATGAGGAGTGGGGTACTCCGCTTCACGACGATCAGCGTCTCTTCGAGTTTCTGATCCTCGAAGGAGCGCAGGCCGGACTCAGCTGGGACACTATCCTCCGCAAGCGCGAAGCGTACCGCAAAGCGTTCGACAACTTCGATCCGCGGCGAATCGCGCGCTACACTCCCCGGAAGCTCGAAGCTTTGATGAAGAACGAAGGCATCGTTCGTAATCGCCTGAAGCTTTCCTCCGCGGTCGGCAACGCGAAAGCGTTCCTTGCAGTGCAAAAAGAGTTTGGCAGTTTCGACCGCTACATCTGGCAATTCGTGGGAGGGAGGCCGAAGATTAATCGCCCGCGCGGAAACGGCGATATTCCCGCCAAGACTGCCGAGTCAGATGCGATGAGTAAAGATCTTCGCAAGCGCGGCTTTAACTTCGTCGGTAGCACCATCTGCTACGCCTTCATGCAGGCTACCGGAATGGTCGACGACCATCTCGTCACCTGCTTCCGCAAAACAAAAGAGGGACGGCGCTAACCGTCCCTCTTTTGATTTCTAACCCTATCACTACTTCTTCGGCACCGAAGGAGTCTCCGGGTTCGAAGAGTTGGTGTTCGGAGTCGTGGAGCTGCCGCTGGCGCCCGTCGTCGAGCTGTTCGTGCTCGAGGAGCCGACGTTGCCGGTGCTCGACTGATCCGAGCTGCCCGCGCCCGCTACCTTCACGTTGTCAACAACGCGGCGGTTGCCGGCGAACGACTGCGCAATGCGCTTCGCTTCGTCACGGTCCTTCGCGGAAGGAGCCGAGCCATTCAGTTCGATCGAGTCTTCCGTTACGTTCACGGAAACATTCGAGCTGCTGAGGGTCGGTTCATTGCGGAGGGCGGTCTGAATGTCGTTCTTTACCTGGTCGCTGGATCCGGAAGCGCTGGAAGCGGTCGAAGACTGCGAGCCCATCGCGCCCGCTGCGCTCTGGTTGGCGGAGCTGTCAGAAGCACCAGGCGTGGTCGAAGTCGCGCCCGTCGTGCTGGACTGCGAGCTCGGAGAAGACGCGGCGCTGCTCTGAGAAGACGCAACGTCAGGAGTGGTCGATGACGCCGACGGCGTGCTGCTCGCCGACTGCGAAGACTGCGAGCCCATCGTCGCGCTGGCAGAGCTGCTGGTCTGGCCGCTCGCCGATGCATCCGGAGTTGCGGTGCTGGAAGCGCTCGTGCTGGGCGTCGTGATGCTCGAGCTATGGCTGCTCATTTCACCAGCAGCGCTGGACTGCGGAGCCGCGGAGCTCGCGCTGTTCGGACTGCTCGAGGTGCTGGAGCTGCTGTTCGGGCTGCTGGTCGCATCCGGCGTGCTGCTGGTAGTGCCGGTGGTGCTGTTCTGAGAGGACGAGCTGCCTACGCTGCTGGTCGAGCTCTGCGAGCTGCTGCTGGCAGAATTTGGAGAAGTGCTGGTGCTGTTCGGCGACGTGCTGGAGCTATTGTCCGGCGTGCTGCTCGTCGAAGACGAGCTGCTGCCCGGCTGCGTCGAGGTTGAAGAACCAGCGTTGCCGCTGATGCTGCCAGCGGTGTTATTGGTCGACGTCGAAGAGCTGGAGCTGGTCGAACCCATCGCGCCCGCGCCGGCGGTGGCTGCGGAGACCTGGATGTCGTCCTTCACCTTCTTGACGCCCGTCACTGACTTCGCCAGTTTCTTCGCTTCCTTGCGATCGTCCTTGCTGTTCACCGAGCCGGTCAGTTTTACCGTGCCCTTGTCCACTTCGACCTGAACGTTCTGCAGGTTCGGGTTGCTGGCCAGTTGCTCGTGAACCTGTCTGTGCAGCGTCTGGTCATCGACCATTGCGGACTTGTTGTCCTTCTTATCCATGCTGCCCGTCTGGTCGGCGGCGGAACCGGTACTCGACTGGCCCATGGTGTCGTGGCTGGTGTTTTGATTTGCGGTTGAGGATGCGCTTGAGCCGGTGTTGCCCATTGAGTCCGGCGTGCTACTTGTTTGAGCGAGCGTGTACGTTGTTGCCAACGCCAGCGTGAACACGAATACCTGCAGAGACTTCTTCATTCCGTTTTCTCCCGGTGGTGAGTAGCTTTCTTCTATTCCTGAATCTGAGACGGAAACGGCGCGCGACGCAGGCCCGGCCAGAACCCTGCGCGCTTAGGACGAGCGCGTCCTACACCTCATCAGAACTACGCCGAAGAATTAGAGTTGCCCCACTCGCTGCTGGTAATGAGGGCAAGTGTCATAGTCGACCAACCACCTTAGAAGCGTTACATTTGCACCCATAACAGCTGCTCTGAGATGGGTCACTTTGTACATTCAATTGGCACACTCATTCCAAGGTTGGTGTGAGCTGATGGGCGCATACAAAAGATGCCTTCGTTCCGAAGGTGTTTGGTGAAAACTCAACCTGTATTAAACTGCGCCTATGGGTGGGCATCATCATCATCACGATTCCATCCGCGTTTTGCGGATATCGCTGGTACTCACCTTCTTCTACATCGTCCTGCTGATCGTCATCGGCATTCGCGCCCACAGCTTGGCGCTGCTTTCCGAAGCCGGACACAATGTTTCCGACTTTCTCGCCCTGCTACTCTCCTTGGCCGCCCTCTATATACAAAGACGGCCGCCCAGTTCCACCAAGACTTTCGGTTACGACCGGGCCGGTGTCCTTGCAGCGTTCCTGAACGCCCTCACCTTGGTAGGAGTGGCTTTCTACATCTTTGTCGAAGCCGCCAAGCGCTTATCTGCCCCGGTGAGCGTTCATGCCACGGAGATGATCTGGGTGGGTGCGGCCGGCGTCTTACTGAATGGCGTGATCGCCGCGCTGCTGTTCTCCGAAAGTAAGGGTGATCTCAACATCCGCAGCGCGTTCCTGCACATGTTCGGCGACACCCTCTCCACCGCCGCGGTCATTGCCGGAGCCTGGGTAATCCTGAGGACCGGCCAATCCTGGATCGACCCTGCGCTCTCTTTCGGCATTGGCGCCCTGATCCTGTGGTCTTCGTTTGGCATCGTGCGTGAGACTCTGAACATCCTCCTGGAAGGCACTCCGCGCGGCGTCGACTACCACCTCGTCTCGCAAGCCATTCTCGACATCAAGGGCGTGAACGACGTTCACGACCTGCACATCTGGAGCATTGGCAGCCAAACCACCGCCCTGGCCTGCCACATCGCTATCGAGGACATCCCGCCATCGGAAAGCGAAGCCATCCTTCGCGAAGCGCAAAAGCGTCTGCGCGAAAAGTTCCACATCTCACACACCACCATTCAGTTCGAACACGTGGAATGCGACATCGCGCACGGCTGCGTCATGCCCGTCACCGATACACAGCACCACGGACACGCTCACTAATCCCGCCAAACCGTTTATCCTGCTTACCTTTTCGGCCAACCACAGTCCAAAGCCACTCAAGGGGCATCCATGCACACTCGTCGTCAGTTTGTGACCTTCGCCGCCATAGGCGGAGCCACTCTTCTTTCCCTCGCGCAGAACTCAGCTTCTTCAGCTCAAGTTGCGGCGCCTGCGCAGCAGAACCCTGCTCCACCCAAGCCTCCCGCTCTCGACCGCGATATGGTGAAAGAATTCGTGATCGCCGGGCATTTCGATCTGGAAAAGGTGAAAACCATGCTGGCGAAGGAACCAGGTCTGCTGAACGCCGCGTGGGATTGGGGCGGTGGCGATTTCGAAATGGCCATCGGCGGCGCCGGCCACATGGGTCGCCCCGACATCGCGAACTACCTGATCTCACAAGGCGGACGCTTCGATATCTTCGTCGCCGCCATGCTCGGTCGCCTCGATATCGTGAAGAACGCGCTCTCGGCATTCCCGAATCTCGCGCAATCAAAAGGTCCGCACGGAATCCCCTTGTTGGTGCACGCGCAAAAAGGCGGAGACAACGCGGCGGAAGTCGTGAAATTCCTGCAATCGCTCAAATAGCGCCACGGATAATTGATTTGGCCGCAAGCTTCGGAGCGTAATCGCCGTCGCATTCATCTAGATTGATGAAATGCGAACGGCCATGAATGCTTCCGTTACTTTGACCCAACTCGATTGGGACCGCATCTCCTCCGACCTCGACAACACCGGTTGCGCAGTTCTGAAGGATGTTCTCGATACGCAAGTGTGCGCAGACCTCTCTGCCTCGTACGACGACGACCGCCTCTTTCGCAGCAAGGTCGTCATGTCGCGCCTTGGCTTCGGTCGCGGCGAATATAAGTACTTCGCTTACCCGCTACCGGAACTTATCAGCGAACTGCGCACTAGCCTCTATCCCCATCTCGCAACCATCGCCAATCGCTGGAATGAACACACCGTAACCGCGATCACCTATCCGGCCCACCACGAAGAATTCTTGTCTCGCTGCCACCATGCCGGACAAACCAAGCCCACGCCACTGCTCCTCCGCTACGGTCCTGGCGATTTCAACTGCCTGCACCAAGACCTCTACGGCGAGCACGTCTTCCCGCTTCAAGTTGCGTTTCTGTTATCTGAACCCGGTCACGATTTTGAAGGAGGGGAGTTCGTTCTTACCGAGCAGCGTCCGCGGATGCAGTCGAGGGTGGAAGTGGTTCCTCTCACGCAAGGTGATGCCGTGATCTTTCCCGTACATCACCGGCCAGTGAAAGGAAGTCGCGGCACCTATCGTGTGAATATGCGCCACGGGGTGAGCCGCCTGCGTTCAGGCCGTCGTCACACGCTGGGCATCATCTTTCATGATGCGCTGTAGGGTTTCTCCAGCGCTTCCTTCACTCGCGCCCAGGTTGTCTCCAGGTCTTCAGGCAGCACTCGCGTCTCGCTCACCGTGGTCATAAAGCTGGCATCGGCGACCCATCGCGGCAGAACGTGCATGTGGATGTGTCCGGCGATCCCCGCCCCCGCCGCCTTGCCGATATTCATCCCCAGGTTCAATCCGTCCGGGTGGTACAAGTCACGTAAGACTGCCTCCATCCTCTGTGCGAGTAGCATCATCTCCGTCGCCGCTTCGCCTGAAACCTTCTGCAACTGATCCGTATGCTGATAAGGAACCACCATCACGTGCCCTGACGTGTACGGAAACGCATTAAGGATGATGAAGCAGTGTTTACCGCGATAAACAATCAGTGCTTTTTCATCATCGCCGCGAGCCAGTTGATGGCAAAACACGCAGCCTTCAATCTTGTCGGCGGTAGTCACGTACCCGTAGCGCCACGGCGTGTAGATATAGTCCATGGCGGAAGGTTATCAGAGCTTTTGCATCGCACCGCCAGCCCACCTCATCACAGTCAAATGTGATGCTGGACGTGTTCCCCGGAAACCCTGCTATCTGACCGGAAATACAATGTTTCGGGATTGTGAAAACCCGTCCTCGGTGGTTTGACACTCGGTAGGGCGGTTGCTACACTCGAACAGTCTCGAATGGCAGTTTTGTCGCTCTTTCGAGATCCGGCCGCTGGATAGTTCAAACAACTCCGACGTTCCACGCCAGCAGTCCGCAAATCCCAATTTACCGTTGTCGCCCCACGTGCGCTGCGGTTGCGCTGAGAATGGCTTTGTTCGAAGAAACTCAAACCAAAAACGAATTTGAAAACGCCTCCCTGTCCACTGAACAGAATCAGAACGAGTCCTCTGATAGCAGTTCCGAAACAGTGAATGCGCAGTCCACTCCGGCCTCTCACGGCTCGGATCAACCTAAACAAGATATGAGCGAAGACTTTGCCACCGCTCTCGAAACCTTCACCACCGAAGCCGAGTCCGAAGTCAGTGAAGATCGCGTCATCAAGGGCACCGTTATTAAGGTCACCTCTACGCAAGTCGTAGTCGACATCGGCATGAAGTCGGAAGGTGCCGTTCCCCTCGACGAAGTAAAGGACCACGAGGGCAACGTCAAGTTCCAGTCCGGCGACGAAATCGACGTCATGCGCGAGAAGGGCCTGACCGACGAAGGCTACGTCAATCTCTCCCACCAGAAGGCGCAGCGTCTGCGCGCCTGGGACGAGATTGAGCACGCCTACAACGAGAAGCACTCGATCAAGGCTCGCGTCATCGACCGCATCAAGGGTGGACTGAACGTCGACATCATGGGTGCGCGCGCGTTCCTGCCCGGGTCGCAGGTCGACACCCGTCCGGGGCGCAACCTCGATGGCATGAAGGGCACCGAGATCGAAGTCCGCATCATCAAGCTCAACAAGACGCGCGGCAACATTGTTGTCTCCCGCAAGCAGATCCTCGACGAAGAAGTCGCCGAGAAGCGCGGCAAGACCATGGAGCACCTGGAAGAGGGTGCCGTTCTCACCGGAGCGGTGAAGAACCTGACCGACTACGGCGCGTTTGTTGACCTTGGCGGCATCGATGGCCTGCTGCACATCACCGACATGAGCTGGGGACGCCTCACTCACCCGCGCGATCTCGTGCAGGTAGGCGACCAGATCCAGGTGAAGGTGCTCAAGTTCGACAAAGATAAGCAGCGCGTATCGCTTGGCTTCAAGCAACTCACGCCTGACCCGTGGCTCGATGCCGCCGAGCGTTACCCGATCGGCGCACATGTGAAGGGCCGTGTCATCAGCGTGACCGACTACGGTGCGTTTGTTGAGTTGGAGCAGGGCATCGAAGGCCTGGTCCACGTCAGCGAAATGACCTGGTCGAAGCGCATGAAGCACCCGTCCAAGATCGTCAACGTTGGTGACGAACTCGAGACCGTGGTGCTCAACGTGAACCCGACCGAACGCCGCATCTCGCTTGGCATGAAGCAGCTCCTTTCGAATCCATGGGAGTCGCTGCACGACAAGTATCCGATTGGCGCACAGGTGGAAGATCGCGTTCGCAACCTCACTGACTTCGGCGCCTTCATTGAGATCGAAGACGGCATCGACGGACTGGTCCACGTCAGCAACCTGAGCTGGACCAAGCGCGTCAAGCATCCTTCGGAAGTGCTGAAGAAGGGCGATCGCGTGAAGGCCGTAGTTCTCGGCATCGAGCCGGAGAACCGCCGCCTGTCCCTCGGCGTAAAGCAGCTTCAGCCTGATGTTTGGGAGACGTTCTTCGCCACCCACAAGATCGGCGACGTCATCAAGGGCAAGGTCCTGCGCCTCGCCAGCTTCGGTGCGTTCATCGAGTTAGCGGAAGGCGTCGAAGGCCTGTGCCACAACTCGGAAGCTGTTGACGAGCACGGCGGACCGCTCAAACTTGAGCCGGGCGCTGAGCACGAGTTCAAGGTCATCAAGATGAACCCAGCAGAGAAGAAGGTGGGCCTCAGCATCCGTGCAGTCGGCGACGAAGCCACCCGCACCGAAGTCGAAGCCTACAAGCACCCGACTTCAAGCTCGGGCGCCACTTCAACCCTGGGCGAGCTGATGGATTGGAAGCGCGCCAGCAACGACAATTCTTAAGGTTGTAAACACGAACAAAAGCCTCAGCGGCCGCCAGCAATGGCGGCCTTTTTGTTAAATGCGCGCTTAGGAATTGGTTCCGCGAACCACGAGCCACGAGATGTTTTGAGCGAACTTCCCCTATAATCCCTAGATGGCGACGCTCCGCCACCCTTTCCAGTCGAATTCCAAGGTCACCCGCTTCCGCGACCTCATGAAACAGGTTCGCGCCAGCCGCCCCAACGACGACCTCGTCGTCATCGAGCGCGCCTACGAATACGCCATTCAGCATCATGAAGGCCAGCAGCGGGCCTCCGGCGAACCGTACGTCATCCATCCCATCGGTGTAGCGCAGATCTTGGCGGACATGAAGATGGATCCCAACGCCATCGCCGCCGGTTTGCTTCACGATCTGGTCGAAGACACATCGGTCACTATCGTCGATATCCGCAAGGAGTTCGGCGAGCAAGTCGCGCACCTTGTGGAAGGCGTCACCAAGATCAGCAAGATCAATTTCTCCACGCGCGAGGAGCGTCAGGCCGAGAACCTGCGCAAGATGATGCTCGCCATGGTCGACGACATCCGCGTCGTCCTGATCAAGCTTGCCGACCGCCTCCACAACATGCGCACCCTAGACGCGCTTCCGCCGGAGCGTCAGGAAACGATTGCCCGCGAAACCCTCGACATCTACGGTCCCATCGCGCACCGGCTGGGCATGGGCAAAATCCGCGGCGAGCTGGAAGATCTTGCCTTCAAGTACGTGGATCGCATTTCCTATCAGCAAGTCCACGATGCCGTCGAGGCGCGCCGCAAGAAGGGCGAAGAGTTTCTCGCCAAGATGGTTGGCGTCATCCGTGAGAAGCTGAAAGAAGCCAACATCGAAGCGCGCGTGGAAAGCCGCACCAAGCGCCTGTATTCCATCTGGCTCAAATTGCAGCGCCAGCGCATCAACGTCGACCAGACCTATGACCTCTACGCCGTTCGCATTATCACCAACTCAGTGAATGACTGCTACGCCGTGCTCGGAATCATCCACAACATGTGGCGGCCGGTTCCCGGGCGCATCAAGGACTTCATTGCCATGCCGCGGCCAAACCTCTATCAGTCGCTCCATACGACGGTGATTGAAGAAGGCGGTAACGCGTTTGAAGTACAGATCCGCACCGAAGAGATGCACCGCATGGCCGAAGAAGGCATCGCCGCGCACTACAAGTACAAGGACGGCCCGATCTCCGCGCGCGACGAACAACGTCTCGCCTGGCTGCGCCAATTGGTAGAGTGGCAGCGCGATATCAACGATCCCGACGAATTCCTGTCCACGCTCAAAATTGATCTTTATCCCGAAGAGGTTTACACCTTCACACCCAAAGGCAAGGTCGTAACCCTTCCGCGTGATTCCACCCCGATCGACTTTGCTTACACCGTCCACACCGAAGTCGGGCATCAGTGCGTCGGCGCGCGCGTCAACGGACGCATGGTTCCCATCCGCCACAAGTTGCGCTCGGGCGACATCGTCGAAATCATCACCCAGCCCGGACATCAGCCCAGCCGCGACTGGCTCGCGATCGTCAAGTCATCGCGCGCGAAGCAGAAGATCCGCCACTGGCTGAACGTTCACCAGCGCGAACGCGCGATCGAAATTGGCAAGAAGCTGATCGAAAAGGAAGCGCGCAAATATCGCGTCTACTTGAAAGACATCAAGGAAGCCGACTTCCAGCGCGTCTCCACCGAACTCGGGCTCGGCCGCCCTGACGACCTGCTGGCTGCGATCGGCTACGGCAAATTCGCGGCTCGCTCCATCCTTGCGCGGCTCGCGCCCACATCCACCGACGGCGCTGCCGCCGAAGAGAAGACCGACAGCGGACTCACCAGCGTCGTACGCCGCGTGTTCGGCGGCGACAGCTCAGCCATTGTCGTCAAGGGCCACGACGACCTGCTCGTCTACCGAGCCCGCTGCTGCAATCCGATTCGCGGCGAGGATGTGGTCGGCTACGTGACGCGAGGCAAAGGCGTCGCCGTTCACTCGAAGAACTGCCCCAACGTGCAGAACCTGATGTACGAAGCCGATCGCCGCATCGACGTCGAATGGGGACGCAAGGAACTCGCGAAGGGCGCTTATCCAGTCAAACTGACTGTCCTCTGCGACGACCGCGCCGGCATGCTCAAGCAGATGACAGCGCTCATCTCCGACGAAAACACCAACATCCGGAACATCGTTTCCAAGCCCATCGGCGATCATCAGGCGACCATCGACTTAGTCGTCGAAATCGAAGACCTCAAACACCTCGAGCGCATCATCAGTGGCCTGCGAAAAATCCCCGGCGTACACGACGTGCAGAGAATTCAGAAGATTTAGGATGTGGGAACGGGGCAGAAGATGTGGGAACGGGCGCCCTCGCCCGTTCGACGCGAGCGCAGCTCGCGCCAATGCTCAGAACATTCCTTGCAGCTCCG
>DASTGW010000432.1:0-9756 GCA_035718705.1 Terriglobales bacterium
AGCAGGATGTGACACTCTTTGCGAAAGTGCTAGCCGGTTTTAAACTGACGGGCGAATAGCGGAGAATCAAGTATGCATCGATGGATGGCATTGCTGCTGATGGTGGCGTTCGCATCGAATCCAATGCAGGCGGACGCGAAGAAGGCGAAGGACAAGGTCCGCAAGGCTGAAGCCGAATATGCACGACGCAATTTCCCTGGTGCGGAGAAGCTGTTGCGGCAGGCGATTGAGGAAGATCCGTCGTCTATCGATGCGCACGGTGCGCTGGCGGACCTGCTTTCGGCGACGCAGCGCAACTCTCAGGCCGCGCGCGAATACACGAAAACGCTCGAACTCGACCATCAGCAGAAAGTTCTTACGCCGGACCAACGGCGGAGGTTCATCGATCAGCAGGGCGTCACCACCGCACTCGGTGGCGACCTGGAAGGCGCGCAAAAAATCTATCTGGACGCCATCGCAAAAGATCCGGACTATGCGATGTTCAACTACAACCTGGCCTGTGTTTACGCCGAAAAGGGTGATCTGGACTCGGCGATCGCTTATCTGAAGAAGTCATGGGAGCATCGGGATACACTGCAAGGCAATGCGACGTTTCCCGATCCTCGCAAAGACAATTCGTTCAAACGTTATCTCGACGATAAGCGTTTTCAGGACGCTGTGAGAAACATGGTGCTGTAGTTGAATTAGTGCCTGATATAGCTGCCGAAGGCAAAAAGTGCACAAAAGCGAGGCACTCAGCTTAGAATAGAAGCATGACCTCCAGTACAATTGCCCGGCCCTGCCCTGTCTGTCGCGGAAGACGAACCGATTCGAATGGAAGACTTTGCCCGAGCTGTCTGGGCGCTGGCGAAATCGCCGTGAAGACGGAAGCGAACGTCCCCGTGAAGCAGCGGGCGAATTAGTTTCTAAGCAGCGAGAATTTCGGGTTCGTCGGCTTTCTTCTTCTCCACGAGCACGAGGGGCGGTACGCCGCTGAGGAGGCTCCATCCCCGACGTAAGACGAAGTCGAGCCATGCCCCGGCGACCTGCGACGTGAGCACCGCGACCAACACCAGCGTGGTGTAGAAGGTGGCATTGATAATGCCGGCGTCGAAGGCCACGCTGGCCAGCACGATGCCCGGACCGCCGCGCGCATTGGTAGCGACGGCCAAGTTGACGATATCCAGTCCGCGGAATCCTGCCGCACGCGCACCCAGCGCAACCGAGATCAGCTTCAGCAGACAAGCGACGCTCAGGAAAAGTACCAGATTGCGGAAAGAGAACGAGCGCGTGAGGTCCAGGCGATAGCCCACGATCGCAAAATAGGGCGCAACGAAGACTGCGAACGAGAATTGATTGAGCGAGCGCAAGGCCTCTTCAAAGCGCTCACGCTCTCCAGCGATGGCAAATCCGGCAAGGAATGCCGCGAAGACCAGGTTCACATCGAGCAGGGCGGCGATAGCTGTGTAGGCGAACAAAACAGCAACGAGATAGCCGACTGGGGAAGCCAGCGCCAGTACGTTCCAGCGTGCGGAGCCGATCTGCTTGAGCAGACGCGGAAGCAGGGTGAGACCGGCCACGAAGTAGATCAGCGTGACGGCGACGTGGATGGCGATTTTGTGGTTCGGGGTCGCATTCGACTTGGCCAGGGCGGTCGCCACGGCGAGCACCGCCCACAGCAGGATGTCTTCGATCACGGCCACGCCCAGCACCAGCCGGGCAAAACGGGTGTGCAGGATCTTGAGGTCGAAGAAGATCTTGGAGATGACCGGGATCGAGGTTACGGCGACGGCGATGCCGATCACGAGGCAGAGCGAAGTTCTTTGCTGGGCTGTGCCCATCACGCTGTCGAGGGAAAGCAGGGGGAGGGCGGCAAGCGTCAGCAGGAAAGGTAGTCCGGTGCCGAGGCTGGCGATCCAGCTGACTTGGCGGCGGTCTTCTCGCGAGAACAGGTGGCGGGTTTCAGCTCCCGAGGCGAACATCAGGAAAAGCAGGCCCATCCAGTAGACGAACTCCAGCACGGTGGAGCGGGAGGCGAATTCGGCCGTCCCGAATATCACTTTGTGAACCGTGGGGAAGAAATGTGCCAGAACCGCAGGCCCGAAGAGCACCCCGGCGGCGATTTCTCCGATCACCCGGGGCTGGCGTAGACGCGTGAAGAAGTAGCCCAGAATGTGGGCGGTGGCGATGAGTAACGCCAGGGGTAAAACAACTGCTCCGAGTTCACTGCTGGACATAAGTGGCCTGAGCTGCTGTTGCTCAGGAACTTAAGATGAGCGCCTGCCCGTCAGTGCTGCCCCTGAACCTGCATCCTCTGAGTCAAAAAGACACAAAAAGACACTTAGTTGCTGGAGGAAGGGCTGGCCGTGGGAGCGCTCAGGTACTTCTCCATCGGGATTTCGAAGTACATCAGTTCCTGTCCGTCGGCGTTTGTGGCACCGGTGATATAGAGGCGGCTGCCAGCGAGGGGTTGCGAAATTCCGCTGACGTCGAAGAACATGAAGCCCGCTTGTGATTCGTGGGGCGCCACAGCCTTGGCGGAGAACATGGCGGCATCGAGTTCGGCGCGACCGGTCTTGCTGACTCCCACGTTCGGCTTCTTGCGCGGTAGTGGGATCGGCAGGGGATTGCGGCTAGGCTCATCGCCGCGATTCTTCACGCGCGACATGCGGCGATAGAGATCGTCTTCGGTTGCGGCAGGGATCTTATCTTTGCGGCGCGTGATAAGTTCCACCTTCATGTTGTTGAGCGCGACGGGCTGGTCGCCGTCGTTCGTGAACACGACGAAGATCGGCATCAGGCCGTGATCCCGATAGTTTTCGTTGAAGATGACAGCTTTGTCCGCCATGTCGTAGGGATCGGCAGCGATGGTGAACTTCTCCATCGGGTGCTCATCGTGGGCAGGATAAGTCTTTGCCGGGTGAACATCGGGCATTACGAAGTCTTTGGCCGCAAAGGCAACCAGGGAAATCAGGACGAAAAAAGCGGAGAGAACACCAGGCCGGCGCAGCAGTCGCATACAGGAATTATCAGGCTTCGGCGGTGAGTAGTACAACCAGGGCTATTTGGCGCCGAGGTCAACCTGGTGGACATCGGTGCTGAAATCGGTAGGGTCCCAGCGATACTTTTTGCCGTCCCAAAAGACATTCGCGTTCAGACCACCTTCTTCGGTGGCGGAGATGGCGGGCACAGTTCTCTTTTTGAACGGGGTGATCGTCTGCGAAAGCTTTTCAAAAGGCAGGTTCACGATGACGAACTTCGCCTTCGGGGTCGCGGCCTGATAACTGTGAATCACGAGCAGGCAGTGCGAAGAGCCATCACCGAAGTCGGCGAACTTGGTGGTGACGCGCGGATCACCGAAACCAAAATAGGAATCGTAAGGATCGATGACTTTGTAGTTCTTTAGATTTTGTGCGCCTAACGGATTCTTGCCAATGCTGACGAGAACTAGATCCTGGGCGCCATCACTGTCAAAGTCGGCGATGATGGGCGCAAACTTCGGATCGAGCTTGAAATCGGAGCCAAACTGGGCGTCGATGGTTTGCTGGTAGTCGGGAACGGCAGGAGCTTTGTCACTTGCAACCTGCTGAGCAAAAACGGGTGCGCTGGTAAGCGCGAGAAGCAAACCAAGACGAAACAGCATGCGCTAACTCTATTCGCAAACGAGCGGTTTGCAATAGAGTGAATCGAATAGAACAACACTCCCGATTTACACTTAAGGGTTGATACCACCGGGGAGGACAGAATGAAAGTGGTGATCACGGGTGCCAGCGGATTGGTAGGCTCGGCGCTTGTCTCTTCGCTGGAGGGAGCCGGAAACGAAGTTATTCGCTTGGTGCGACGAGCACCTCAGAACGAGCATGAGCGACATTGGGAACCTTCCGGGGAGCCGAATCCGGCACTAGTTGAGGGCGTTGACGCGGTGGTCCATCTCGCGGCAGAAACGATCTCTGGTTGGTGGACCGAGAAAAAGAAGAAACGCATTCTCGACAGTCGTGTGACCGGCACGGAGATGATCGCACGGTCGATAGCGCAGGCTCAGCAGAAGCCGAAGGTGTTCATATCCGCCTCCGGTGCGGGGTACTACGGACATCGCAAAGACGAAGTGCTGACGGAAGAAAGCTCGTCCGGAAATACGTTCCTGGCCGAACTGGCGCGTCAGTGGGAGGCGGCCACGAAGCCTGCGTCGGCTGCTGGCGTGCGCGTAGTGCTGCTTCGTATCGGCGTAGTTTTGAGCATGAACGGAGGCGCATTGCCCCAGATGCTGCCGCCATTCCGCATGGGTCTGGGCGGCAAAGTCGGCAGCGGGAAACAGTACTGGCCATGGATCACACTCGAGGACATCGTTCGGGTCATTCGCTTCTCGCTGATCACGGAAGCGGTATCCGGGCCTGTGAACGTAGTTGCTCCTCAGCAAACCACCAATAAGGAATTTACGAAGGCGCTTGGAAGAGTGCTGAAACGACCGACCATTTTTCCCCTGCCTGGCGTCGCCGTCACGCTCATGCTCGGAGAAATGGGACAGGAAGCCTTGCTGGTGAGCGAAAGGGTGGAACCGGCCAAGCTCAAGAACCTGGGATTTGTCTATCGTCATCCGCAGATCGACGAGGCCCTTGCCGACGTGATGGCAAAGCGGGAAAAAGCTCATTGAACCGCAGGTCTTCAGATTGCATCCAAGCACTGTCGAGGAAGCATGACTGAAGATCGTCACGAGCCATATGGGTTCATCCGCAAAATGCTGCCGTTCACCACATTAGCGGTGGTCCTGGTGGCCCTCTACGTTGGATACCTGGTCTTCACGCGATGGAAAGATCGTCGTGACATCGCGCAAAAGGAAAACGAGCAGACCATCGCCAACGCCCGCAAAGACCTGGAGCAATATGGTTCCGGGCTGCCGAAGATCTTGAACTTCAGCCTGTCGCAAGGCGCCATCAATAAGGGCGACAAGATCAGCATCTGCTACGGCGTCTCGAACGCAAAGCAACTGACGATCGAGCCTAAGCCAGACGAAAACGTATGGCCTTCTGTCGCACGATGCGTGGCCGCTACCCCGACGAAGACCACTACCTACGTCATCACGGCGAAGGACGATGCCGGACACAGCGACACTCAGAGCCTGACCGTAAACGTAGTGAAGTAATGTCCGAATCTGGACGAACGCTCCCGTTATTGGTCAGTCCTGCATCGCGCGCAGTCGCCTAAGCTGTGCAGATTCAACGCCTTCGAGTATGGCCTTCAATATGCAAATAGGAGGATGAGCGTGCTTGCGCTCAAAAACTTCTTCCTCCTAGGGAACTTAGCGCCTGGCTGAGAAGCCAGGCTTTTTTGTGTCTGGATTTTGCTAACATCCGGAATAACATGTCCGACCCGACCAACGAGAACAAGCCATCCACGAAGATTCGCGTCATTGAAGATGCCGAAGCCACTGGCGCCACCGCAGCCGCTTACGACTACTGGCGCAAAGGCTCGGGGCGCCAGCAGGTGCCGGGAATTCTCAAATGCTTTGGCCAAAGGCCAGACTTCCTACGGCAGGTAGTAGATTTCTCGAACACGGTCCATTTCTCGGAAGGCCACCTGGCGCGTCGCCACAAGGAGATGATCGCCAGTTACGTGTCATACCTGAACCGGTGTCCGTATTGACTGGACAGCCATGCTTACTTCCTGCGTGTTCAGGGAGCCCCAGACGAAACAGTTTCCGCAATCTTTGAGGGCAAGTTAGATGATGCTGGCCTGACGAAGGCCGAGCGCGCTCTGCTCGACTACACCAAGCTGATCACCGAATCGGCTTCACGATCCACCCACGACGATGTTCAGAAGTTGCGTGACGCCGGATGGAAGGAAGAGCAGATCGCCGAAGCCGTGTACATTATCGCGCTGTTCGCGTTCTTCAACCGCGTGGCCGATGCTTTTGGCGTGCCTTCACAGGACTATCTCGCGCACGGCAAGATGACGCCGTAAAAGAAAAGCCCGGCTCATGCCGGGCTATCACCTCGAACAGACTTACTGCTTGCCGCGATGCGACGCCCCGCCTTGCTGCTTGCGTTGTTCGGCAGCTTTCGCGAAGAAGTCGCCTTGATTCCACGTAGGGCGCTGATCTTCGTTCGCGACCGCATACCCCAGCGCGTAGTTCAATCGGGTGTACTTGGCGGCAGCGTTGTAATCGAAGTTCTGGCTCATGTCGTCCTGGGGAGTGTGATAGATCGAGTGAATCCAGTTGCGCTCGGCTTCGGCTCCGTTGATCTTCGGATCTACCGCCTTCTCGCCGCCATTAATGGCCACTGCCGGAACTCCTTCTTTCACCAGCGAATACTGGTCGCTGCGGACGAAGAAGTTTTCTTCCGGCATGGGATCAGGGCTGACTTCCAGTCCTTCCGACTTCGCGATGGTATCGAGCAGCGGGCCCAGGCTCGAGTGTTCGGCGCCCAGCGCGATTACGTCCTTGAAGTCGAACACCATTGGGACTTCGTCCATGTTGAGGTTGGCGGCGATCTTGTCGATGGGAACCGTCGGATAATGCGCGAAGTAATCGGAGCCAAGCAGGCCTTCTTCTTCGCCGGTTACGGCCACGAACAGGATGGAGCGCCGCGGCGGATGGGAGGCAGTGGTAAACGCATGCGCCATCTCGATGAGCGCAGCCGTACCGGAGGCGTTATCCAGCGCGCCGTTGTAGATGCTGTCGCCTTTCACCGCTCGACCGATGCCGAGGTGGTCTGCGTGTGCGGTGTAGAGCACGTACTCATCTTTCAACTTGGGATCGGATCCAGGCAAAATGGCTGCCACGTTTGGACTTTCGAGGGTCTCATATTGGCTGACCTGCCTGATGGAAACGGTGCCAGGCAATTCAAAACGCGGCAGGGCACCGCTGGGTTCTGCCGCAAGCACCTCGTCGAAGGTCTTTGGTGCGCCTTGGAAGAGTTGACGCGCGCCATCGGGACCGAGATACGCTTCACCTTTAATCTCTGGGCGCACATCGTTCGGCGTGCCGTCTTTATCGATCCAGCGCATTCCAGGAAGTCGAACGAATCCCATGAAGCGGGTGAACGGCGTGCGGCGCTCGCGCTCTCCGGCCCAGATGGTAATGAACCCGGCCGCACCGTGCGCAGCCGCGATCGTCTCCTTGCTGTCGGTGCTGGAGTAGTGCGCGCGCAAGGACGACGGGAACGATGGGGGTGCGCCATAGATGGCAGCTACGATCTTTCCCTTCACATCGATGCCGGCGTAGTCGTCATATTTCTGCTCCGGCGCGGTGACTCCATAGCCGAGAAACACAACCGGAGCTTCAATGGCTGCGTTCGCGTACGCAGCGTTGCCGCGCATGGCGAATGCCTTCTCGAACTCGAGATTGGTTTCTTGCCCATTACGCTTGATGGTGAACGAGCACTGAGCCGGCACTACGGTGATTCTGCGTAGCGGCACCATCTGGAAGAAATCATTCGTGCCTGCGCCTTTCAAGCCCATCGACTCGAACTGGCTACGGATGTAGTTCGCGGCCAGCATGTAGCCGCGAGAGCCGGTCTGGCGTCCTTCCATGAGGTCGTCAGAGAGAAACCGCATGTGCGCCTTGATGGCTTCGGGGCGAATGTGCTGCATCTCGGCTGGGCTGGGCGCCGGCGGCGCACTGGCGGCAAAGGCGATAGCTCCCAGCAGAATCGCCGAAGCGGTTACGGTAAATCGGTTCATGAATGTCCTTTGAAAATAGAGGCGAGTGAAACAACCCATAGATATAGGAATTGTTTCCATCGTAGGGACTGACGCGGTGCGCGTCAATTTGTCAGGGCCAACAACACCGGAAACCGGCGGCTGGTCCCCAAGAGTTGCTGCTCCCATCCTCGTCAGATGAAGCTTTCCAGACGACACCGGGGATCCCCGAACCCTCTCCTGTGACGCAAATCACACGATTTTGTGCGCAGTTTAACCCCTGAAAGCGGCGGTTCCGGTGCTAAATTGAAAATGAATGTCAGCCCCAGAATCCATCTTCGTGCAGGCCTGCAAGGGCCAACCTACGCCGTATACGCCAACCTGGCTCATGCGCCAGGCCGGAAGGTACATGGCGGAATACCGTGCCATCCGCAAACATCATTCGATCGTTGAGATCTGCAAGACGCCCAACCTGGCAGCGCAGGTGACGATTGAGGCCGCGGAAATACTCAAGGTCGACGCGTCCATCATCTTCGCCGACCTGCTGCTTCCGCTCGAGGTGATGGGACTGCCCTTCCGCTTCGAAACCGGGGAGGGGCCCATCATTGAGAAGCCGGTAAGGACCGCCTCCGATGTTGCGGCGCTGCGCACCGATCGCGCTTCCGATCTTGCCTACGTGGCGGAATCGATTTCGCTGGTGACGAAGCACTTTGGCGACAAGCTGCCTTGCATTGGTTTTTGCGGCGCGCCATTTACGCTGGCCAGTTACATGATCGAAGGTGGTGGTTCGCGCAATTACATCAACACCAAGAAACTGATGTACAACCAGCCCCAGGCATGGGACCAGCTCATGCAAAAACTGGTGAGCGTGCTTGCCGAGTACACCGAGGAGCAGGTCCGCGGCGGCGCCGACGTGATCCAGGTGTTCGATAGCTGGGTTGGCTGCCTCAGCGTGGACGACTACCGCCGTTATGCGCTGCCGCGCACGAAAGAGCTGGTGCAACGACTGAAGAAAACTGGCGTGCCCGTAATTTACTTCGGCACCGACAGCACGACTTTGTTGACGTCGATGCAGGAAACCGGCGCCGACGTGATCGGCCTCGACTGGCGCGTACAACTTGATGACGGCTGGAAGCTTCTCGGCAATCGCGGCGCCGTGCAGGGAAACCTCGATCCAGTCGCACTTTTCGCGAATCAGAACGAGATTCGTATCCGCGTGGAAGATATACTGCGTCGCGCGAACGGACGGCCCGGGCACATCTTCAATCTTGGCCACGGCATTCTTCCGGAAACGCCGGTAGACAATGTGAAAGCGCTGGTGGAGATGGTGCACGAGTTGTCGGCGCGAGAAACGGTTGTCAGATAGTTTCAAAACGCACACAAGGGGAAGAACATCAGCAGCAAGTCCAACTCGCAGGCCGTGCTGTTGCTTGCGCACGGCAGTCCCGATCGCGTAGAGGAAGTTCCAGAATTCCTTCGCTACGTAACCGGTGGGCGTGGAGTGCCAGACTCAGTCGTAAAGGAAGTGCAGCACCGCTATTCGCTGATCGGACGCTCTCCTTTAACCGAGATCACTTCGAAACAGGCAGCAGGCGTTGAGCGCGAACTCGGGGTTCGCACGTACGTCGGCATGCGGAATTGGAAGCCGTTCGTTGGCGACGCGCTCGCGGAGATGAAACGCGATGGAGTGGAGCGGGCGGTGGCAATCTGTCTCGCACCCCATAATTCGCGCACCAGTGTCGGACTTTATCGGCAGTCGCTGGAAGATGCGCCGTTTGAGATTGACTTCGTTGCAAGCTGGCACGACAGTCCTCAACTCATTCGGGCGTTTGCCGAACGCCTTCGCGAAGGCCGGGAACGAGCGAATCGCGAAGCCAAGACACGATTGCCTGTCATCTTCACGGCGCATAGCGTCCCGCAACGAACTATCGCCGATGGCGATCCTTACGAAACGCAGACGCGACACACGGCGGAGTTGGTCGCTCGAGAAGCCGGCCTCAACGATCAGGAGTGGACGTTTGCTTTCCAGAGCCAGGGCATGTCCGGTGGTGCGTGGCTGGGACCGACCGTCGAAGATACCATTCTGGCGTTGAAGGCCGACGGTCATGAGGGTGTGTTCATCCAGCCGATAGGATTTGT
>DASTGW010000433.1:0-4688 GCA_035718705.1 Terriglobales bacterium
CAAAGGGAAGAGATTCTTGGAATCGCCAGAAAGGGTGCAGCCGCTTGCGCCTGTTAGGGCGCGTGATTCTGCGAGGCGAAGGCACCTGTTGTTACAATACCTGCGAGCTATCCCATGAACCTTGCTGCGATTCAAGCCGCACTGCGCGACCGCAACATCGACGCCTGGCTGTTTTATGACCATCATCATCGCGACCCGATTGCCTATCGACTGCTCGGCCTGTCGGAGTCGTTGATGGTCACTCGCCGGTGGTACTACGTGATCCCTGCCAAGGGCGAGCCACAAAAGTTGGTCCACCGCATTGAGGCGGGACACTTAGATTCACTCCCCGGCAGCAAGCGTGAATATTCCGCATGGCAGGAGCTCTTCGTCGGGATCGAGGGCATACTCAAGCCGTATACGCGCGTGGCGATGCAGTATTCGCCCAACAATGTAGTCTTCTATGTTGCGCTGGCAGACGCGGGAACAGTGGAGTTCGTTCGGGGTTTGGGCAAGGAAATCGTGAGTTCGGGTGACCTGGTCGCGAGGTTCGAAGCTACCATCGCCGAAGATCAGATCAAGTCTCACTTCGACGCCCGCGACAAAATTGATCCGATTGTGGCGGAAGCATTCAAGGAGATCGGGCGTCGTGTCCGCAATGGCGGTACCCACGAATTCGAGATGCAGAAGTGGTTCATGGAGCAGTTCGAGCGCGAAGGCATCATCACCGATGATCCACCGATCGTTGCCGTGAATGCGAATAGCGGGAATCCACACTACGGTCCTGATGCCGCCCACACTGCGGCGATCCGGGAAGGCGACTGGGTGTTGCTCGATGTTTGGGGCAAGTTGAACAAGCCACGCTCCGTGTATTACGACATTACATGGACCGGGTTTGTGGGGAACAATCCTTCGCCCAAGCACGTAGAAATTTTCAAGATCGTGACCAAGGCACGTGACGCGGGCGCGGAAAAGGTGAAGTCGACCATCGCTGCCGGCAAGAAACTGGCGGGATGGGAAGTGGACCAGGCGACTCGCGAAGTGATTGATAAGTCCGGCTACGGCAAGTACTTCATTCACCGAACCGGACACTCGATCGGCACCGACGTACACGCGAATGGCGCCAACATGGACAATCTGGAGATCCACGACGAGCGGCAGGTACTGGCAAATTCGTGCTTCTCGATCGAGCCGGGTATTTATCTGCCGGACTTCGGCATTCGCAGCGAGGTGAATATGATCGTCCGCGAGCATTCTGCTGAAGTAACAGGTAAAATCCAGAAGGAGATAGTATTGATTTAGTCAGTCAGTGCCGCACTGGTAGACTGACCGACTGACAGACTCATAATGGCTTCTTCCAAACCCATCGCAGAAAATCCCACACCTGCCCCGGTGGTTTACGGCACGCCGAACATGACCATGGCCGTGGTAGCACCGGCTTTGGGCTGGCTGATTCCTGGCGCCGGACACCTCATTCAGAAGCGCTGGATTCGCGGCCTGCTGCTGATGGTCTCCATTGTCGCGATGTTTATCCTTGGTCTTCAGATGCAGGGCAAGATATATACGCCAAACACCGGCGACCTGCTCGACATGCTGGGATTTATTGGCGACCTCGGGGCAGGCGGTCTCTATATCGTGACCCGCGCACTCGATGCCGGACAAGGAGCGATTCATCGTGCTGTCGCGGATTACGGCACCAAGTTCATTGTTGTGTCAGGCTTGCTGAACGTGATCGCGGCTATCGATGCTCATCACATTGCGCTGGGGAAGAAGAAATGAATACCCCGCTCGCTCTCTCTCACTTCGCAGCCGCTTTGCTATTCGCGTTGTTTGCGTCGATCGTCTTCGGAATCACCCAGCGCAATGAAATGCGTGAGATGGTGAAGTACGGAGCGTATTGCTTTGCCATGTTCGTTGGCGGCGTGATCGTCGCGGGATGGGCCATGTGGCTGCTTCGCCACTAATTGAAAAAGGTCGCTCGACTGAGCGACCTTGAATTTCCAGCTTGCCCTCTCAGCAGCGAAACCCTGAATTCTCGGAACAGTGCAGCAGGATCACCGTCGCATCATCGTGCTGCATATTATGTCCAGCGAAGGCGCATGCGGCATCCATGAGTGATTGTGCGTTGGACCCTTCCTGCAACATGTGCTCGCTGATACGGCGAGTGCCAAATTCCTCGCCGCTCGGGCTTTCCTCTTCACTGATGCCGTCGCTGTAAAGCAGCAGTTTCACGCCTTTCTTCAGGCGGATCACATGGTTACCGTATGTGCTCTCAGCCAGGCCAAGCGGCAAGCCGGAGTCGCCATTCACCGCTCGTGCGTCAAGGCCTTCCACGTAAATCGGGTGCGGGTGTCCGGCATTGGCAAAGGTGAACGTGCGTTGATTGGCGTCCAGAATCCCGTACACCATGGTGACGTAACGTCCGGAAGGGAAGTCGTCTTTCAATACGCAATTCAGACGGCTCAAGACTTCCGCGGGAGAGTCAGACATGCGCGCAAGCGAGCGCAAGATCCCACGCGTAGCCGACATCAATAGGGCCGCTGCCATACCTTTGCCGGAGACATCAGCCAGTACAATTCCCCAGCGATTTCCACCGAGATCGATGTAGTCATACCAGTCGCCGCCGACTTCGCCGGCTGGAACGCTTATGGCTTCCAGAGCTAAACCGGGAAGGTAGGGTGAAGCCTGTGGTAGCAAGGATTCCTGTATGAATCTAGCTTCCTTTGCCTCACGTTCCATCCGTTCCCGCTGTTCGCGTTCTGCTTTGAAGGCGCGTGCATTCTGGATTGCCAGCGAAATATGTCCACCGAGCGCTTCAAGCAGACGTCGTTGGTCTGACGGAAATGCGTCAAGATCATGATGCACAACGCTGAACACCCCAATCACCTTTGAACCGATCTTCAGCGGGATATCCAATTCGGTTTTCGTGCCTGGTTCGCAGGGAATGTAGTGCGGATCCAGGGTGACGTCAGGCGCATACCGCGGTAATCCGGTCGCAGCAACATGCCCGATCATGCCTTGTTCGCCCACTTTGAGGCGGATGCCTGGCTCCATGTACATGGTGCAGCCATGAACTCCGGCTAGCACCATTTCCTTCGTTTCCTCTTCATGAAGCCAAATAGAGGTTTCAATACAGTCAAACCAGTCGGCAACCTCGATGGCAATCTTCTTGATGAGTTCGTCAAGATCAAGCGTGGAATTAATCGCCTGCGCAGCCTTTTGCAGTTTCAGCAGGTCGTGAACAAACCACTCCGAATGTGGACGCAAAGGCAGTTCAATACGCGGATGCGGACTTGCAGCCATGAGGCCCTCCTGCTTGCGGGGCTTGGGGAAGTGACCTGTATTTTGATTCAGCAGAGCCGAGAAAGCTTCGTTTTTTATCCCAGGACAACAGGCAAGCGCCGCAACAGTTCCCAAGATGGCATCCGATCCGGCTTCGACGATATCCGATAATTGACACGTAAGTCAGACGACTTTTCTGTTGCTCACCGAGGCTTTAGAATCTCGCGATGCCTTATCTGCTGAAGACGGAACCGACTGAGTACTCTTTCGACGATCTAGTTCGCGACAAGTCCACGGTTTGGGATGGGATCACGAATCCGGTGGCCCTGCGAAACCTTCGTACTTTCGAAACGGGAACAGACCTCGTGATCTACCACACGGGTGATGAAAAGCGGACGGTGGGGACGGCCAAGGTCGTTTCGGTTGACGTCAGTAATGAGAAAGATCCGAAGGTCACGATCAAAGCCGGGAAGCCGTTGAAATCGTCAAAGACACTGGCGGAGATCAAGGCGAACAAACTGTTTGCCGACTCGCCGCTGATCAAGATTGGCAGGTTGTCGGTGGTCCCATTGACGGAGAAGCAGTGGGACTGGCTGGTGGGCGACTAGAAATGTACACGAAAATAGTGTACACTATTTTCGTGAAAAATATCACGTTCAGTGCGGATGCAGATCTGATCGAATCTGCTCGGGCGGCCGCAAAGGCGCAAAAGAAAACCCTCAACGATGCATTCCGTGAGTGGCTGATCCAATTTGCGGGACACGTCGGGACTGGCCAGGAATACGACGCTCTGATGTCGCGACTCAGACACGTTCGTGCACGACGGACCTATACAAGGGACGAAATGAATGAACGGTAGGTATTTTGTCGATACCAATGTCTTTGTTTATTCGTTCGATCCGAAGTCGCACGGAAAAGCCAAACTGGCTACTCGTTTGATTCGCGAGGCCCTCACTACTCGAAAGGGTGTGGTGAGTTTTCAAGTCGTTCAGGAATTTCTAAACGTCGCATTGCGAAAATTCGACCCGCCGTTCGCAATCGGAGATGCCGAACAATATTTAGCGACGGTGTTTCGGCCGCTGCTTGCGGTTCACTCCTCTCCCGCGCTTTATCTAAGTGCACTCAGGGTGATGAGTAAGTACCAAATTTCCTGGTACGATTCAGTCATTGTTGCTGGCGCGAATGAGGCTAGTTGCGAGGTTCTTTACAGCGAAGACCTTCAGGATGGCCAGAAATTCGATCAGGTGCGAGTAGTGAACCCGTTTGCCTGACCATCCGAATCAATCTCGATTAAGCAGGTGAATAGGCATCCGCTTTCGCAAGTTAATCACGGTATCGAGGATCCTTGCCGCCACTTCCTGCTTCGTTGTTGCCGGAACTTCCTGAACATCGTTAGCCGTGATGATCGTGACGGCATTCTGGTCACT
>DASTGW010000434.1:0-7838 GCA_035718705.1 Terriglobales bacterium
CGGCTCCGTTCGGGCCGATCAGTCCCAGCACGTCGCCTGCATGCAGCGACAGCGAGATGTTGTCGTCAATCAGCCGCCAGTCGGCTTTGTCCTGCAGGTTGAGCTTGTCGGCGTTCACCTCGGTTTTCAATCGCTTCTGCCAGTTGCGGAAAAAGGCGATCTGCTCCTGGTAAGCCTTGGCGCTCACGTCGTCGAGGAGAGCGTCGAGTTCGACAACCTTTCCGGTCTTGGGATCGGTGTGCTTGTGATAACCGGCGTAGGAGGCGCTGACCGGCGACATCACCAGCGATTCATACATGTAACGTTCGGCGAGTTGGGCAAATTTGGGATCACGTTGCGTCGTATCAGTGGACATGGCTTTCGATTGTCCGAGGGCCGCGGTAGCGGCGAGCAGCAGAGTTATAAGTACAAGTTGGCGCATAAGAACTCCGCCGGGGAGTATACGGCAACCGGGTATGATCAGCAGTGAGCGACCAATTTCGGGACGAGATCGAATTGTCTAAATTGGAGTACGTCCATGCGATTCCATGGAATCACCTACTCTGCGGCCGCCCAACTTCACTCTCCAGACGGCGGCCGAGTCGCCCAGAATCAACACTAGAAAGCAGATCGCCGGAACCAGGTGATCGAGAGAGGCCCCGAAGTATTGCCAGAAGGGTGCATGGGGACCTGGGTAGTTGGACGAGAACAGCAGGGTGAGCATGTAGATGATTCCGAACGCGCTCGCCACGCGCACGAGAATTCCCGTGACCAGGCTGATGCCGATGGCAAGTTCGCCGTAGGCCACAAGTAAGGCGATAGGTCGCGCGTGCGGAAGCACAAAGCTACGCAGAACAGGAGTCATGAAAGGATAAGCGCCGTCCTGCAGGAAGCGGTTTATCCAATACTCGAAACCGCCGCCAAGTGTGAACTGGCGTCCAAAAACTTTGTACTCACCAAAAATCAGAAAAAGGGCTCCGATCAGAATGCGCAGCAAGGCGAGGGCACGGGCGTTGCGGTCGTCCATGACGAAGGATTCTACGAAGGAGAGCCTTGAGCCGGGTAGAAGATAGTTGGGACACCGAATCCGACTCAGCGTCCCGCATCGCAACCACGCCCCTCGTCAGGCGGGCTTCACTGAAACCAGGTTCGAGCAGTAGGTGGCGTTCGTGTAACTCACCGTGACGGTCGAATTCATGGTGAAGCTGGTGCGATCATCCCCGCACAGTGTGAGGGTGCTGGTGCCCAAGGCGACATTCAGTGTGACTGCGGTGGCAGTGGACAGACCGCCGACTCCGTTATTTACAGAAGTGAGAGTTACCGCGGCCACGGTGCCGGTCACGGTCTGCGCAGGCCCAGTCGCATTATTCCCCATGGACTTGTATCCGCAGCCCAACAACTGGATAACGCATAACGCAAGCAGCATCGCTAAGGGGCGCTGAAGAAAAAAGAGCCGGAAGTTCATAAGATTCTCCTCATGTCAGGGTTCCAAGGGAGAAAAGCTAGAGCCGATCTCTTGGGGAGAATGCGACATCGCTTATACATGGAACCCTGACAAGGATGAGCTTGAACCTGACGAGAAAATGAGTTGTCAGCGGGGTGTAAAGAGATTGTCGAATGGTTATAACGCTGAGTGGGACGAAAGGCGTTCCGCTACGGCAATCAAATCGAGTAACCGCTGTACTTCTTCATGGGCGGCGCATTTTCCGGATCAGCTTTGGCGGCCCGGCGCATCGCGCGGACCGTTAGCTTCTTCAGATAACGTCGTCCGGCGGGGCCACTGCCATCGTTGCGGCACTGCTGCTCGAGTTTTCGATATTTGAAACCCTTCGCCATGCTCTTGCCTATCGAAGCGTAGACAAATCCGATGTGCGCCCGCAAGGGCTAGCCTCCCAACCAAATAAAAAAGGCCCCGTCATCCGGGGCCAGAAATTAGGAGAGAGGAGCGTGACTCGAAGAGCTGCAGCCTAGTACTTAATTTCGGTAACGGCGCGGCGAACGGCCAGGCGAGCCTGGTGCAGTCCGCGAACAGATTCGTCCGTGCTGATGCCTAACGTGCGCGCGATGCGGCTATGGTCGTAGCCCTCCACGTCGTGCATGAGGAAGATGAGCCGTTCGGTTTCCGGTACTTCCATCACGGCGCGCTCAAGCACAGCGCGCTTCACGTTCTTGCGGGCGTTGGCGGTCTGTTCGCAAACCGGTTCGTTCAAGGTGATGGTGCCAATATCAGTGGTGGTGCGGAGTTCAGTTACAAGAGCTTTATCGAGGACTTCGGCCGATGGGGTGGAATTCTCAGCAAAGGTCTGGGTGAAGACTCGGGCCGTAAGCTGCTCGGCCAGCATTTCATTGTCGGTCAGGTAAAACGCAAGGTTATAAATGCGGTTTTGGTGCTGTTCGTATATCGCCTTGAGGCTTGCTGTGCGTTCCATCAGCGCTGGAATTTCGCTCATGAAGCCAGCAAATTTTACGTTCATGATGATGCTTGTCATGGAACCCTCGTTCCTTTGTTATCTAGAACTTGTTGCTTCAGGTGTCCCGATCCGCCAACCAGGATCACTACTGTCTTTGCACTTGCCTAGCCACTTCAGTGTTGCTGCTCAGAGAGACAGGATGAACCCCACGTCTCACCCATACCTAGTGCAAGCACCTTGCCTAAGGCTCGTAGGACAATCCAAGTGACTGTGTAAAAGAAGACAAGCCGTTCGGAATCAACAGCTAAGATTCCTAGGTGGATGTAACGGAAATAATCGCGAGCACCAGTTGAGGCAAGAAAACCAAATTTTTATGTGGTATCTGAATACCACTTCTTGGGCAGCCGAGACACACATTAGGTGTCGCTCTCAACAGCGGGTGATCTGGAATTGGATGGGCCATGAAGGCAAAGAGTTGGAAGCGTCTAAGCGTTCGCCGTAGCTTTTTGATGCGCCATTGCCTTCGCGGTAATTGCAATCAAATCAGAAACTTCGAAGGGCTTGTTAATGTGCAGGATGGCTTCTTGCTCGACAAACTGTCGGACTTCGGAGCTGGCCAGACTCGAGAAAGTGACAATGACGCGCGATTTGCTTTCCGGCCGATGGCCCGCGATCCAGCGATAAACATCGATGCCGCTTAGGCTTCCGGGCATGGAACTATCTACCAGGACTGCGTCGAATTGTTCCGCCGCCAGTCTCGAAATGGCCATCTCTGCCGATGTGAGGCACACCACCTCGGCACCCGCCCCGGAGAGAACTTCGCGTTCGAATTCGAGGACCGCTTCTTCGTCGTCAACGACGAGCACGCGTCCTTGCAGGGGAACCGCGCGCCCCACCGGCTGCTGAGGAGCAGGAACGACGACTGCGCCTGCTGCCGCCACGGGGAAAACCACTTGGATCACGGCGCCCCCGGAAGCATGGTTAAAGGCGCGAATATCGCCACCGTGTTCCTTGATGATGCCGTAGCAGATACTGAGCCCGAGTCCAGTTCCCTTTCCCACACTCTTCGTCGTGTAGAAGGGGTCGAAAATTCGGTTCACCTCTTTTATGCCGGGGCCGCTATCGTGAAACTCTAACGACACGTGCGCTTCCTGGTTGGTAATGGAAACATCGAGGTGCCCGCCTCGCGAGTGTTCGAGCATGGCATCCACTGCGTTATTGATGATGTTGAGAAATACCTGCTCGAGCTGGTGATGGTCAGCAACCACGGGCGGAATCACTTCCGGATAGTTCCTCACCACAGCAATGTTGTGCAGGTTAAGGTCGTAATCGCGTAGCGCGAGCGTGTCTTCGATAATGCGTCGGACGTCCACCGGCATTTTGGCCGGCTTTCGCTGGCGCGCGAACGAGAGCAGGTTCTGCACCACTCGATGCGTGCGTTGCGCTTGCTTGTAGAGCTTGGCAACGTAGTCCTGCGAATGCTCGGAAAGGGCTTCGCTCTCGAGCAGCTGGGCATAACCAAGAATCGCGGTCAGAGGGTTGTTCAGCTCGTGAGCGACACCCGCGATGAGCTGTCCCACGGCCGACATCTTTTCGCTCTGCAGCAGCTGCTCCTGCGTATGTCGCAGGTTCTCGTAAGCCTTGGAAGTCTCCTCGTAGAGCCGTACTTTCTCGATGCTGTTCGCCAGTTGGCGACCAAGGGCAGTCATCAGGCCTTCATCGCGGTCGGTGTAGGAGCCTTCACGGCGGCTGCTGACTCCTAAAACTCCCACCATCTTCTCGCCCGACCACATGATCACCCACATCCACGACTTCAACCCTTCGTCGCGAACGTATTTGATGAACTCGGTAGGCAGCTCGTCGAAGTCGCGCTCCGTCACCATCTCCACGTGCTTGGCCACCAGCCCTTGATAGAAAGCCTCGGGAATCGGTACGTCCTGCATAGTGCTGCCCAATTCCGACTTGTGACCGTAGGCTGCGGTGCGCTTCAGCACGTGCCGCTCGGTATCGAGCAGCATGATCGCGGCAGTATCGGCACTGAAGATGTCCACCAACTGCCGCAGTGCGAGGTGAATGATTTCATCGAGATCAAACGACTGGCTGGCCAGAACCGCAATCGCATTCAGTGCTTCGAGTTCACGGTTGCGGCGGCGAACTTCATCTTCCGCGCGCTTCTTCTCCGTGATATCGAGCAGCACACCGTGATAACGAATAATGTTTCCGGAGGCTGTCTGCGTGGCATAGCTGTTTTCGAGGACCGTGACCGTACTTCCGTTCTTGCGCCGGAGGTTCACCTCGAAGTTGCGAACCAGTCCCGACTTCTGCATCTTCTGCACGAAGATGTTGCGGTCGGAAGGATGAGCGTAAAAGTTCTGGGCTATGTCCTTGGCAAGGACTTCTTCACGGCTTTCGTAGCCGAGGAGATTTACGAACGCATCGTTACAGTCAACCACGCGGCCATCTGGCGTAGAGACAAACACGCCTTCCTGCACCTGGTCGAACAGTGTGCGATAGCGCTCTTCGGCAGCGCGGCGGGCGGTGGTGTCGCGAATAATGTGGACCGTTCCCGCGGATCCGTTTTCGTCAGCGGTGTATTGCGTAGTGGAGACGGTGGCATACCCGCCAAAGCAGGGATCTGGCTGATCGCGGAACTCGGAAAGCCCATCGGAATTGCAATACGGGCAGCCCTTCCAGAGACGGCCGAAATGCGGCAGCACGGCCTCGCAACTGCGACCGACGATCTGGCTGAACGGAACGCTAAGTTTGTTCAGCAGGGCGCGGTTGGCCTTCACGATCAGATGATTTTCGTCGTGCACAATGATCGGGTCGGGCATGGCGTCGAAGGTATTCGCCCACTGCTTCTGCGAGCGCATGATCTTCGAAATGAGTTGCAGGTTCTCCACCGCAACGCCGAGCTGCTTCGACGCCCCAGAAAGGAACTTGAGTTCATCGGCTTTGTAATGACGAACGTTAGCCGAACCGATGGAGAGAATGCCGATGACGGAAGTCTTACCCTGCACCGGGATACTCACGATATGGTCGAGCTTTTCCTCGATCAGAACTTGCTGGTGCTCACCGACGGTATCGCGCTGGGTGTAGATGGTGACGTCTTCGTTGCGAAGAACGCTGCGCCCCACTTCCCCGGCCAGCGGGATGCGCCAACGTTTCAGCAGGAAATCATCTGAGAGTCCTGTATGCGCGCGTATTTCCAGATCGGGACCGTTGATGAGGCGAAACCAGCCAGCAGTACCTCCCATCAGCTCGCGCAGCTGCTGTAAAGCAGCAAGAATCACGACGTTCTCGTTGTCGGCCACCGCCATGGAATTGATGATCTCGTTGACGACATTGAGTCGGCGATTGCGGATTCGAGACTCGTCGAGGACGAGCACGAGCATGCTCAAGCCGAGCAGGCTGTTGATAAGGATGTCGAAGCTGAAATGGTTATGCGGCTGGGTCATATCGAAATCGATATGGACCAGCAACAGCATGGCAGACATCAGCCAGGCACTGAGCTGTTTGCGTCCTCGACTGAAAAGTGCAAGTTGAAATGCGGCACTGAAGGTCGCGACCCGATAAAGGATCTGTATCGCCCACTCGAAAGAGGTTGACGTCGGGAAAAAGTACGCGCGAACCGTTGCCAGGATGATGGCTACCGAAGTCGGCAGGACAACCAGCAGCAGAACCCGCCGGCTATGTAAATAGTCGTATACGGCGGCCGAGAACAGCGCCGACGAAATCAGGAAGGCGACGTAGGCGAGGGCGATATTCTGAGCTTTGAAGCCCTCTTCGAGGGTACGTTCCAGTCCCAGCTGGTAGAGCAAATACAAAGACCAGCCGATGATCCAGTAGAAGAGATAGCGTTCCCGGAAGGTACGGTAGATCAGGATGCCCGCGGCCAGCAAGACGAACGTACTGGCCGTATCGGCAAGATAGTTAACACTTGCCAATCGGTCCAGCCAGGAAAAGGCGACCAGCGCGTATGCCATCGGGAGCCCAACATAAGGGGGAGAACCCTTGTATATCATGGCTCCTCAAGCATTACGTTGGTTTTTTACCCGAGAGGTGTCACGAAAGGAACTGAGTTACAATGCGCTAACAGCGCCATCAGTCCATAGGAACCGGGGAATGTCGGCAGAACGAATCCTGATCGTTGATGACGAAGAAGCAATCCGCGAAATAGTGGCGTCCATGCTTTCTATTGCTGGCTATAAGTGCCAGCAGGCTGGCTCTGGCGTTGAAGCGCTCGCTATTTTGGAATCCGGCGAAGAGTTCGAGCTCATGCTCTCTGACCTGATGATGGCCGAGCTCGACGGCATCGGTTTGCTGGAGCGAACCAAGGAAAAATATCCCGACATGCCGGTCGTCATGGTTACGGCAGTACATGACATTTCGGTTGCCCTCGCGGCCATCCGAAACGGCGCGTACGACTACCTGCTGAAACCCTTCGAGCGCGAACAGTTGCTCGCTACCGTTCGGCGCGCCATGGAAAACCGGCGGCTGAAGCTCGAGAACCGTGCCTACCAGGTAAACCTCGAGACGCTGGTCACCGCTCGCACCGAACAACTGCGTCAGGCCATGAGTGACCTGGAACGCTCGTATGACATCACCCTCGAAGCGCTCGGCGACGCGCTCGATTTGAAAGACGCCGAAACCGAAGGCCACTCCAAGCGAGTGACGGCATTCACCATCGCCATCGCGCGCGCCATGGGGCTGAGCTCCGATCGTATTCGAGTCATCGCTCGCGGCGCCTTCCTGCACGACATCGGCAAGATGGCGATTCCCGACGCCATTCTGCGCAAACCCGGCGCACTCACTCCTGACGAGATCAACATCATGAAGGAGCATTGCTGGCACGGGTACCAGATCCTGAGAAAGATTCCTTTCCTGACCGAAGCGGCGGAGATTGTTTACGCTCACCAGGAGAAGTGGGACGGCAGCGGCTATCCGCGACAGTTAAAGGGTGATGAAATTCCTATGGGAGCCAGAATCTTCTCGCTGGCCGATACCATGGACGCGATCATGTCGGACCGTCCGTATCGCGCGGCACAGCCGTTCTCGGCAGCACGCGATGAAATCGCCCGCTGGTCAGGGCGACAGTTCGATCCCAATATCGTGAAGACTTTCGTGGAAATGCCGGAGAGCATCTGGCATGACCTGCGGAAGGAAATCAATTCCCAGATCTACCGCTTCACACCGCCACCAAGCCCCGCAGGAAAGTTCGTATCGGTGTAGGGCGACTTTGCGGTGTGTAAGCCGTACTGCTTTCTGCCGGAAGCTTGTACCCGGTCAGCTACTTTTCGATCCAAAGATTCCAGCTTTGAGATAGGTCGTGGTATTGGCCTGTTCACAACAGTTATCTTTAACGTGACGCTCAAATGAAGCCTAAAGACAAGGAAATCAATACAGAAGCAGAACGTTTGAATGGGGCAGCATTTCAACTGTTCGTTG
>DASTGW010000435.1:0-4855 GCA_035718705.1 Terriglobales bacterium
GGGAACAGGTACATTGGCGCGGAATCCTGAGATCAAGTGGCGATTGCAACCGAGGGATCTGACCGATCTACATCAACGCCAGGTCTTGATTCTTCGTGCTGCGCTCTCAAAACTTTCGCCCGGCGGACGGGTTATTTACTCGTCCTGTTCGCTGGAGCCCGAAGAGAACGAGCAGGTGATTGAGGAAGTAATCCAGGGTTCTCATTTTCGCGTTTGCAGTGTCAGGGACGAGTTAAGTTTACTTCAGCGCGAAGGCGAACTTGTCTATCATGATCTGAACGGACTCATCGACGGCGACTACCTGCGAACCCTGCCGGGTCGCGTGCCGACAGATGGGTTCTTCGCCGCCATCGTTAAGCGGCCTTAGGAAGCTTACTTTGTAAGTCTGGAGCTGCTGCAATCGCATCGAAGTTGTGAGCAGTGCAATATTGCGGAGGTTATATCGTGCAACGCCGTTTCAAAGCTGTCGCAATCCTTACCGCCGGACTACTGCTGTTATGCATCGGATGCGGAAAGTTCTTCGTTTCGCAGGACGCTTTGCTGACGATGACTTTATCTCCGCAGGCTTCTATCACCTCCACCGGTCAGACCGTCACCCTCACCGCCACCGGTACCGACGGCAATAATAAGACCAAAGACGTCACCTCCACCGCCAAGTGGAGTTCATCCGCGAGCAATGTGGCTAGTGTTTCCGCCGGGACTGTGACCGCCGGTACCTCAACCGGAGCGGCCACCATTTCCGCCTCCCAGGATGGCATCACGGGCACCGCAACCATTACCGTGACGGCGAGTCCACTGGCTTCGATCGCTATTACGCCAACGACCACTTCCTATGCATTGAGCCAGGGATCGCAGCAGTTCACTGCGACCGGCACTCTTAATAATGGAAATACTCTCGATATGACCCAGTTGGTTCAATGGACCAGCAGCAACACATCAGTGGCGACAGTCAACAGCTCAACTGGATTAGTCACCTTTGTCACGGCCGGTCAAACTACTATCAGCGCCAAAATAGCCACCGGCAGCTCCACGAACGTGACGGCGACGATCAATATCACCGTCAGCTAGTTACTTCAAATTCGCCAGGGCCGCCGAGAGCACGTCATCCTGCTCCGGCGGCACCGTGCGCAAATCCAGTAACAATTTTTCATTTTCCACTCGAGCGATTACCGGCGGATTGGCGTGACGTAATTCGTTTGCCAGTTCCTCGGCGGAGTGCTGTTCCGATTCAAGCGCGATCAGAGTTGTCGGTAAAGTGGATCCTGGTGCAGCGCCTCCTCCGATCACCGACTCGCCATCCTGCAGTTGTGCTTTTACCCGCGCCTTCTGCAACAGGTTCACAATCTTCTCGGCGCGCTGTCCTATCTCCTGCTTCGACAAGCGCATCATGCGCACGGCGGGAATCGCATCGTAATCTCGCTTGATGTAGGAGAGGAGTGTGGCCTCCAGTGCGGCATAGATCAGTTTGTCCACTCGCAGTGCGCGGAAGAGTGGGTTCTTGCGGATCTTTGCCACCAATTCCGGATCACCGCTGATCAGTCCTGCCTGTGGGCCTCCAAGCAATTTATCGCCGCTGTACGTGACGACGTCCACTCCCGCATGAATGCTGTCGCCAATTCCCGACTCGGAGATGCCGATTTCTCTCAGATCGAATAGCGCGCCGCTGCCGAGGTCTTCCAGCACGGGGATATTGTGCTTCTTTCCGAGCGCGACCAGTTCTTCCAGCGAGGGCTGTTCGGTGAACCCGACGATCTCAAAATTCGAACGGTGCACCCGCATCAGAAGTCGCGTGCGTTCGTTGATAGCGTTTTCGTAGTCGGAAATACGCGTGCGGTTGGTGGTGCCCACCTCGCGCAAAATTGCCTGCGACTTCGACATTACATCGGGCACGCGAAAAGACCCGCCAATCTCGACCAACTCCCCGCGGGAGACAACCACTTCTCCGCCTTCCGCCAGCGTATTGAGGGCGATCATGACGGCCGCGGCATTGTTGTTCACCACGATGGTCGAAACGCCGCGCTGTTCTCCCGCGTAAGGCCGAAGCAATCGCGAGAATAAGCGGTCGACGTGGATGTCTCGCTTTCCGCGCTCACCGGAATCGACGTTGAATTCAAGATTTGAAAATCCGCAAGCCGTTTTCCGGATGTGGTCTAACGCCTTTTCGGATAGCGGTGCGCGACCGAGGTTCGTATGCAGCACCACGCCCGTTGCGTTGATGACCTGTCGCAAAGAGTAGCTGAGTGTATGTCGCACCTGGCGTTCAATCACGTCGACGATGCTTTGCAGTGCGATGTCGATCGCTGCCGGGTTCAGGGTTCCGTGCGCAATCGCCTCGCGCATGCTCTCCAACACGCTTCGTGTCGAGGCAGTCACCACGTCCTGTCCTTCGCGCTGGCTGAGCGCAAGGACCTCCGGCCGCCGAAGTAGTTCATCCACGCTGGGGAGCTTGCGAAACAGCTCAGTCTTTTCCGTCGAGATACTCATTTGTCCTTGATCTTCTTACATACCGTCGCTCGGGGCAACTCCCGCGCTACAATCTCGCTATGCGGCGTTTCTTTCGGCTGATGACGATGGGATTGATCCTCGTGGTGGTCGCGGTGATGTCAGCGCTCACTGCCATGAGCATCGCCATTCATGGCCGCGAGACGACCGTGCCCAATTTCGTGAGAATGAGCAACGCCGAAGCGGAACGCCTGGCACTCACCAATGGCCTGCAGATCGATCTCGAGGGGCAGTTCTATAGTGCCGACATTCCGGAAGGCCGCATCGTCTCGCAAGTGCCCACTCCGGGTATGCGAGTGCGCCGTGGGTGGCATGTTCGACTTGCCCAAAGTCTTGGGCCGCAAAGAGTTGTGATCCCCGATCTTCTCGGACAAAGCCCGCGCGCAGCGGAACTGAACATTCGGCAACGCGGACTGGAACTCGGAACCGTCGCTCAAGTCCAATTGCGCGACGCGCCCCCGCAGCAGATCATCGCTCAAAGTCCGCCCCCTAACGCTCAGGAGATTTTGTCACCCAAGGTGAGCGTGCTGGTTGCGGCCGACCCCGAACCACAAAGCTACATCATGCCAAGTTTTGTCGGGCGTCCGCTTTCGGAAGTTGCCGGTCGAATTGAGCAGGCGGGATTCAAGATAGGACGAGTTTACGGCGCCGAAACTCTACCGCAACCTTCCACTCCGGCTACGCCTCCTGCGAATAACCTTCCTCCTGTCGTGCTGAAGCAATCTCCCGCAGCCGGCCAGCGGGTCACTCCCGACACGCCCATCGAACTCCAAGTCAGCCGTTAAACGTGGCCACCATTTTCACCATCGGCCACTCTACGCGAACGCTCGAAGAACTCACCGAAGCTCTCAAAGCACACCATATTCAAACACTGGTCGACATCCGCGCGTTTCCCATGTCACGTCGTTTGCCGTATTTCAATCATGATTCCCTCGCACAAACCCTTCCAGCCGCTGGGATTGAGTACATCAGCGAAAAACGTCTGGGCGGTCGTCGCAGGAAACTGCGCGACGAATCTCCGAATACCGGCCTGCGCAACCAGAGCTTTCGCAACTATGCGGACTACATGCTGACCAAAGACTTTCGGGAAGCCGTTCATGACCTTATCGCCCGAGCGAACCAAGGCAACTTGGCCATCATGTGTGCCGAGCGAGTGTATTTCCGCTGTCACCGCATGCTCGTCTCGGATTGGTTGACGGCCCACGGACACAACGTCCTGCACATTGATGGCACAGGTCCTGCTCGTCCGCACAAACTGATGGCGGAAGCCCGCCTTGTCGGAGATGACGTGATCTACAACGAGGGGCAGCTTTTTTAGTGCTATACGTGCAGAAGTTCTGGCTCCGGTTCTGCTTCACGCCTGGGTTGCGCTGTCGGTGGCACGGACCTCTTTTCCACGACTTCGTTTGCCCGCTTGCGCGGATTGCTGAGAAGGAATACGAAGGGAATCACAGCCCAGAAAAGTACACTCACCAGAAAAAATGCGTCTACGAACGACATCATGGCCGCCTGTCTCTGGACCATCCCGTAGAGCGCGCCGACCGCCTGGCGGCTGGCGGTATATGCATCGGAGCCGCGGGACTGAAACCACAGTTGAGACTGATGCAGGAATGTCTGCACTTTGAGATCGCCTGGCTGAATGTGTTCGATCAAACGATTCTGATGAAACTGTGAGCGCCGGGCGATCAGCGTGGTCATCAGCGCGATCCCAAGACTTCCGCCAATGTTCCGCATCAGGTTGAATAACGCAGTAGCGTTACCCATTTTCTGCTTGGGAATATGCGAGATTGCGGTGGCAGCCAGCGGAATGAACAAGCAGCTCAGGGATACGCCCTGCAGCACCTGCGGCCAGAAGATGTCCCAATAACCCGCATTAAGGTTCAGTGCCGAGAGCTGATAGGTACTGGCTCCGCCGAGCAGCAGACCGAAAATCAATATTTTGCGGGGGTCCACTCTGCTGGTGAGCGCGCCTACAAAAGGCGTGCCCACGAGAGAACCAACGCCTCGCGGCGACATCGCCAGCCCTGACTGCAGTGCCGGATACCCGAGCAGCGTCTGCAGGTAGATGGGCAAGAGTACCAGTGTCCCATACAGAACGAATCCAACTACTGTGATAAGAAACACGCCTGCGGCAAAGGTTCGGTCTTTCAACGCGCGCAAATCCACGATGGGATGTTCCGTCGTCAACTCGCGAAGCAGCATCGCGAGCATCGAGAAAACGCACATATAACTAAAGAAGCGAATGAATCCCGATGAGAACCAGTCGTACTTCTGCCCCGTATCGAGCACCACCTGCAAAGAGCCGAATGCCAGTGCAAGTAATAGCATTCCCCACAGATCGATCCGTCCTTTC
>DASTGW010000436.1:0-6916 GCA_035718705.1 Terriglobales bacterium
AGGATTCAGCGGACCGGGGCCGAACTCGAATCCTGACATGTTGCCCGCACTGACAAGCACTGTCCCATCGATCGCAGGAGGAACGTTCGCAGGTTCTCTGACCCACAGCGAGCCTTGGGTCGGTAGCGGACGGCACGGAATTCCGTAGTAGTGATAATCGATGACACCTTCGCCGAAGTAGAGGAACCAGCAATCCTTAACGTTGTGCTGTTCGAGATACTTATTGACTGCATGTAGCTGCTGACCCCAGTCAGCATTGGAATCGCTCAGCAATTTGTAGGTTTGCGTTGGACCGCCCCAAAGCTCATTTGCGTAAGCCATGTAAGTGGGATAGACACGTGAGGTCGAGATTGCCTGAAAGACAAGCAGCACGATGACGGCAAAAGCCCACTTGCGATTGCGCGCGATCAGAACGGAAGTTGCTCCGCCAATCAGGATCCATAGGAACGGGAACATCGGCAGGATGTGGCGAATGCCGATGTTCATTCCCGCCGACATCGCAACGAGCAAATGAAACGCCGGAGGAATGGTCAGAAACAGGATCTCGCGCCACTCGCGCAGTCGGCCGGATGCGACCGCCCAGATAGCGATGGCGAGCAGCAACAGGAACGACAGGCTCGCCTTGATCACGAACGCGACCGGGAAGTAATACCAGATGCCGTGAGGATAGATTTTGCCCAGCAGGTAACTGGTGTAGAAGTCCGACATGAAGCGCACGTCGGCCAGCCCGTAGATGTACGACTCTGGCAGAAGCTTGAAGCGAGCGACTGTATCCAGCAACTTCACTTCACGCTGGCGCGAGAGGCTGTGAATTGCCGACGCGAGCGGCGGATTCACCTGCATTCCATTCGGCCGCGCTGCATAACGGAATCCGTAGGCAGACCAGAGCAACGTGATGCTGATGGCCGAGATCACCGCGAGCGCAACAACCAGTTGCTTCGCCGTTTTCGCTCGCTCGGCACTGCGAATGACTTCGCAGATCGCCAGCAGAAGCATCATTGGGAAGATAAGAATACCGGTGTGCTTGCAGGCCAAGGCAATGCCCGCGACGATGCCGACCAGAATCATTCTTCCGACCGATGGTGCTTTCACATACCGATAGAACGCGTAGATCGTTGCGAACATGAAGCAGGTCAGGCCGGCGTCGGTACCGACGACCGCGCCGTGCGCCAGCAGGTTTGGATCGAATACCAGCAAGCCGAGCGCAACGAATCCTGCAGTGGTCCCGAACATCTCCTGCGCCGCAAGGAAAACGAGTAATGCGAGCAGCAGGGTAAACAGCGACGCCGCAACGCGGGCGCGAAACAGCATGCGGTCCGCATCGTTCTTGAAGAAGAAGTCCTTGCCGCCGAGGAAAGCCTCGATCTTGAAGCTGCGGTTCTGAAGTTCCGGCATCTTCAACTGCATGTTGAGCAGCGGAATGGCCGCGACCAATTTCACCAGCGGCGGATGTTCGGGATTGAGCCCGAAGTCGCCATGCTTCCAGGACATGTAGCCGGCATAAATGTGGTCGTCTTCGTCCCAGGTGATCGAGTTCCGATGAGTCGAGGACAGCAACTCGAGCATGAGCACAGCCAGCAGAACGATTACGCCCAGAAACGTTGTTGATCGTGACTTTCGCGTTAAAGAGGGCAAGCTTCCACCTCGATAATCGATGCATCATGCCGTAGAAAATCGATTTTGTAAATCAATTCATCGTCTCCGAATTCAAGTCGACTTCGAGCCTTGAAGTTCCTCTTTTTGCCTAGAACCAACGTTACTTGTCGCGCTGGCGGCATTTTCACTAACTTCAGCGCATGAAACCGGGCCGAAAATCTGTTTTCTGCGCTTGTTTTGCCTTTTCCTTTCTCGCACCTTTCTGCTTTGGCCAGTCGCAGATCGAGCAGATCTGGAACCAGGCCAAGATCGCGGCGCGTTCTACAACCGTCGCGAACACTGGGCTGACCGACGCCAAGATCTCCGATGGTCTGAAGCAGGCGCTGACGGTCAGCACCGGAAAAGCTGTGGCGTCGACGGGGCGGACGGACGGATTTTTCAAAAACCAGGCGATCAAGATCCTGGTGCCGGACAAGTTGCAAAAGGTCGGCAGGGGCATGCGCATGCTGGGCATGGGCGCGCAGGTCGACCAGTTCGAACTGGGCATGAACCGGGCGGCGGAGCAGGCCGCGCCGGAGGCGAAGCAGATCTTCCTGAACGCCGTGGCGCAAATGACCTTCAGCGATGCGCGGCGCATCCTTTCAGGCAACGACACCGCTGCGACCGAATACTTCCGCGACAAGAGCACGGCACAACTGACGGAGGCGTTCGCGCCAATCGTTCACCGGGCGATGGAGAACGTCGGAGTAGTGCAGCAGTACAACCGGCTCATCCAGAATCCGGCAGCGCCGTATTTCGCCGGCAAGAAGTTCGACCTCGACCAGTACGTGGTGCAGAAGACGCTAGATGGACTCTTTTACGAACTGGGCCAGGAAGAGCGGCGCATCCGAACGAACCCGGCGGCCCAGACCACCGCGCTGCTGAAGCAGGTATTCGGGCGGCAGATCCAGGGCGACGTCGACAACGGACGGTGAAGCAGGGGTTAGCGGTTAGGGGTTAGGAACCAAGAACTGCTTACCTATCATTACTCATCGGTAAATTGTTCGTTGCTTTGACCCCTCCCCCATGGAATCTCTGGAATCAACGAGTTACCGCCAAAACGCCCACAGTTGCGATGAAAATAAATGAGTTACAAACAAGTACTCCGGAATCAGTAGCTTGCCGCAAAACTGATCCGTGTTGATAATTCGACGCTATTTATCTTTTAGTAATCAGTAGCCAGTGGCCAGTAGCCAGTAGCCCCTCCGTTAGCCAACGAGCTACCGGCAGCACCACTCCGCAATACCGCCACGGCCATCCACTGCTTATCCAAGTCAGTCGGAGTACCCTCAAAAAAAAGAAAAAAAGGCAAGATCTTGAAAACACGACATTTACGATGGGGGTACTTGCTGTCGATCTTGCAAACAAAGGACTTAGGGGCAAAGTCGTCATAAGAAACAGGTTATCGGTAATCGGTTCTCGGTTTTCGGTGGTAGCGACGAAATGCAGAGATGTTTCGCTTCGCTCAACATGACCTGCGATTCATGTTTCAGATTCGATTTTCAAAGAACGAAGGTGGCGAGACGAAAATTCGTCTTCACCACCCTATAAATTCAGAATAGCAAATTGGGCAGAGTGGCCTGCCAAATGGAGCGAAATAAGTCCGGGCGTTCGTTTCAAAAAGGAAGGCTTAGCAAGGATCGGGCCATTGATGGTCGGGATTGAGTTGTTCGAAAAAACCGAACCGGCCCTTTCCAAGGAAAGGACCGGGCACCCAGCGAAGGTCGCAAAGGGGTTGATTGAGGGAACTGCCTCCGAGTTTGTAGTATGGGTCCGATGAAGAAGCCTCTCCTCTATCCCATTCCTAAATCCAAACTGGTCCTGTTTTTCACTGTACTTCTTTTTTCCTACTTAGCGTCTGCGGCTACCAAGGACGAGATTCAGCGGTGGGAGCAGCAGGCGAAACGGATCACCATCGTCCGGGATGATTGGGGGATCGCGCACGTTTACGGGAAGACCGATGCCGATGCGGTGTTTGGGAGCGAGTACGCGCAGGCGGAAGATGACTTCAATCGCGTGGAGACGAACTACATCAACGCGATGGGGCGATTGGCGGAGGCGGAGGGCGAATCGAAGGTTTACCAGGACCTGCGGCAGAAGCTGTTCATCGATCCGGCGGATTTGAAGAAGGATTATGAGGCGAGTCCGGCGTGGCTGAAGAAGCTGATGGATGCATTTGCGGATGGGCTGAACTTCTATCTGTACAAGCATCCAGAGGTGAAGCCAATGGTGATACAGCATTTCGAGCCTTGGATGGCGCTGAGCTTTACCGAGGGAAGCATCGGCGGCGACATCGAGAGTGTGGACTTGCGACAGCTGCAAGCGTTCTACGGGCCGCAAGTGGGCGAGACGCTGCCGCTTCGGGTGGTGGCGAAAGCCGATGAGGACGAGGAGCCGCGTGGGTCGAACGGCATGGCGATTGCGCCGGCGAACACCAAGGACCATCACTCGCTGTTGCTGATCAATCCGCATACTTCGTTCTTCTTCCGCTCGGAGCTGCAGACGGTGAGCGACGAAGGATTGAACGCTTACGGTGCGTCGACATGGGGGCAGTTCTTCATTTACCAGGGGTTTAACGATCGTGTGGGCTGGATGCATACGTCGAGCAACGTCGATGCGATCGATGAATATCTGGAGACGATCACGAAGAAAGGTGATCGCTATTTTTCCAAGTATGGAAACGAAGAACGGCCCGTCGAGACCAGCGTGATCACTGTTCCCTACAAAACCGAGAAAGGGATGGCGGAGAAGAAGTTCACGGTCTACCGAACTTCGCATGGACCGGTGGTTCGGCAGGCTGACGGAAAGTGGATCGCGGTGAAGCTGATGGAGAAGCCGATTCCACAACTGGAGCAGTCGTTCCTGCGCACGAAGGCGCGCGACTATCAGTCGTACAAAAAGACGATGGACTTCTATGCGAACTCGTCGAACAACACGATTTTCGCGGATGCTGATGGTGACATCGCTTACTTCCAGGGGAACTTCATTCCGCGGCGCGACACGCACTTCGATTACACGAAGCCGGTGGACGGCAGTAATCCGGCCACGGACTGGAAGGAGAGCCTGACGGTGGACGAGGCGCCACACCTGTTCAATCCGGCGAGCGGGTGGCTCTATAACTCGAACGACGCGCCGTGGATGGCGTCGGGCGCGAGCAGTCCGAAGAAGGCGGATTATCCGGCGTACGTGGAGCAGGGTGGCGAAACAGCGCGAGGCCTGCACGCGGTGCGGGTGCTCGAAGACAAGAAAGATTTCACGCTGGAGTCGCTGAATGCGGCGGCGTACGACAGCTACCTGACCTGGTTTGCGAAGACGATTCCCGCGTTGTTGAAGGCGTATGACGCTGCGCACGAGTCCGATCCGCTGAAGGCAAAGCTGGCGGAGCAGATTGCCGCGCTGCGGGGATGGGACTTCCGCTGGGGCGTTGATTCGGTGCCGACTTCACTCGCGGTTTACTGGGGGCTGGAAGTCGAGAAGGTGGCGAAGGCAGGAGCGCTTGAAGATGAGGTGCCGATCTACAACTACGTTGCTTCGAAAGTGCCGGGGCAACAGCTGCTGGAGGCATTGAGTGCGGCGTCGGATCGGCTGACCTCTGAGTTTGGCAACTGGAAGACGTCGTGGGGAGCTATCAACCGGTTCCAGCGAGTGAACAACACTATCTATCCGCACTTCGACGATTCGGAGCCGAGCATTCCGGTGGAGTTCACGTCGGCGATCTGGGGATCGCTGGCTTCGTTCGGTGCGAAGCCGTATCCGAACACGAAGAAGTGGTACGGCACCAGCGGCAACAGCTTCGTAGCGGTCGTGGAGTTCGGACCCAAGATTCGCGCGAAGGCGGTGACGGCCGGTGGGGAGAGCGGGCATCCGGGGAGCAAGCACTTTAACGATGAAGCCGAGAGGTATGCGACCGGAAATCTGCGCGAGGTTTACTTTTACCGCGAGCAGCTTAAGGGGCACACGGAGAGGGAGTACCATCCGGGAGAATAGGGGTTGGGGTTGGCGGTTAGGAAAGCAATTAGCAGTTAGCACTGAGGTAGCGCTTCAGCTGTGCTGAGAGCTAATTGCGTGATCACAAAATACGCCTTCATCTGACTCCTGACTCCTAGCTCCTGACTCCTATACGGCTTTCCACAGGGTGAGTTCTGGTAAGGTAACGAGTGATGCGTTGGGCCCTGCGAAATGCGGATGAAGCTGCTGTCCGGAACCTGGTTTCGGAGCTGAAGCTGTCGCCGATTGTGGCCCGACTGCTGGCGGCGCGCGGGATTGTGAGTCCCGAGGAGGCGCAGCGATTTCTCTCTCCTAAGCTTTCCGATCTTCATTCTCCCTACCAGATGCTGGGCATGAAAGCGGCCGTGGAGCGGCTGCAGTCGGCCATCGCGAATAAGGAATCAGTCCTCATCTACGGCGACTACGACGTGGACGGAACAACTGCGGTCGTTATCCTGAAAACCGCAATTGAGCTTTGTGGCGGCGTGACTGAGTTCCATGTGCCGCACCGGCTGAAAGACGGCTACGGCATGAAGGAAGATGTGATCGAGCGCGCGGCCGCGGCTGGGGTGCGGTTGATCATATCGGTCGATACAGGCATTCGGGCGTTCGCAGCCGCCGATACGGCGAAGCGTGTGGGCGTGGACCTGATCGTGACCGATCATCACCTGCCTGAGACGCACGAAGGCGTGCCGCATGCGCTGGCGGTACTGAATCCTAATCAGCCGGGATGCGAGTATCCGTGCAAGTCGCTGTGCGGGGCGGGTGTGGCGTTCAAGGTGGCGCAGGCGCTGTTCGAGGCGACGGGCCGGGAGCGGATGTTGCCATCGTTCATCAAGATGGTGGCGATCGCGACGATCGCCGATGCCGTGCCGCTGGTGGGCGAAAACCGGCTGATGACGAAGATCGGACTCGACGGCTTGCGTGATCCGCGCAACGTGGGGCTGAAGGCGATCCTGGAAGTGGCGCAGGTCGATCTGACGAAGCCGGTATCGACAGGCGATATCGCGTTTCGGGTGGCTCCGCGATTGAATGCCGCCGGCAGGATGGACATCGCGTCCGACGTGATCAATCTCTTCAGCGAGCGTGATGCCGCGAAGGCGAGGGAGCTGGCGCTGAAGCTGCATGAGCTGAATGGTGATCGCCAGGCGGAAGAGGCGCGCATTATCGAAAGCATTCAGCAGACGCTGGACGCGAATCCGGCGCTGCGGGACGCGTACCTGATCGTGGTGGATGGTGAGGGCTGGCATCGCGGAGTAATCGGCATAACGGCGACACGAGTGGTGGAGCGATA
>DASTGW010000437.1:0-4759 GCA_035718705.1 Terriglobales bacterium
AGCCAGCGCTCGTTGTGATAATCCACCGGCTGATAGAACTCGGCGGGATCCGCGGTGTGAATGAAGACGGGCAACTTTAGCCGCGCGGCTGCCTGCCAGATCGGATCTAGATCGGGATCATCGATCGCTAATCGCGATCCATCAGCTTTTCGAATCGTCTGACCGAAGTTCTTCGGGATCTCTCCGATGCCGACCGCTCCCGCGGCGACATCTGCCTCGAGCTGAGCGACTGCCTTCTGCGCCCAGCCAGGTCCGACGTTTCGAAAATCGATTCCCGCCAGCACGCGCACGCGATCCTTCATCGTCGGTGACGACCTGATCGTCGCCATCATTTGCTTGAGCGCGTCACCAGATACGTCGTTGGCGACGATGATCATGCGGACGTTGATGCTATCGAGCTGCGCCCCCATCTTCGCGAGTGATTCGACGGAGCCGAGCATCTCGAACGGATGCCCGTGGAAATCGATCGCCGGATACTTCGCCTTCCTTACGAAATGCTCCGGAACCACCAGCGTCGACTTCGGTCGATAATCGAGAATGCTCGGCGCCGGATCCTGGGGGCCGAGACATTGGCGGGGACGAATTTCTGTCGTGCCTGGTGGGCACGTTTCCCCCGGCTTGATCGGTGTCGCGCGGTCTCCACCCGGTTGCGCCGAGAGACGCATGCCGAATGCCGTGGTGACCATTGTGATGACCAGGAAAGCGCGCATTTCTTCTCCCTTATGGCTTTGAATATTGTCTCTATGAAAGCGTCGAGGCTGGCATTCCGCAAATCCCGGAACGCCAGCCTCCGACTTCGTAATCAAACTGCTTGCCTGAACCGCTCTGTTTGGGACTCGCGGTTATACTATCCGCACTTTAGTACGGCTTAGGACACACCAGGGTGACGGTCTTCGCAGTGTGCGCATCCATTGGCTGATACCAAGTAAACTCAAAATGGCAGCGTCTCTTCAACACCCCGGCAAGCGTTATCGTGTCGCCGTGGCCCACGATGACTGAATCACGCCGGAAGATGACGGAGTCTCCATGTCCGACGATCACAGAGTCGCGACCAATTACAACTACCTGCCCTGTTGCCTGCGCTGCAACTGTCGGAGCCTCCCCGGAATTACGCGTACCACACGCTGCCGTTATAGCGACGAGCACCGCCCCGCAGAAGATTGTGCGCATAGCATCACCTCCGGTAAAGGAAAGCCACACTACTTCAGAGGTTGGCGTTTCTTGGGCATTGCGGTGGGTAGGCGGTCGGACCGGTCGATTCGCACGCGCGCGTATCAAAACCGCTTCGCTGCATCAATAGCGGCGACGTGACCCGATCAGGATGGGTGAAAGCCTGCTGTAGGACCGCCCGATGTTCCCGCTCGCCGGCGAGATCGCCACGATGGCTATCTATTTCAGCCAACTCATGGTGAGCGAGTCCGTACGTGAGTCCACGCAACGCGAAGTGGCCGGCCGGAATTCTCGTCGGCTGGAGTGCGAGCTCGAGGAACACAGCAGCAGAATCAAGCTTACCCTGTCCTTCATAGGCATCTGCAACTAACCAACGCTGCAAAAAGCTGTCGGGACGATCCAACATCGTCGGATCCTGCTCGCCTTTGAGCGCGACGGGGGCCAGACGCTCGGTGATCAACTGAAAGTTCCGAGCACGCAGCGCAATCAAACTTTCGGCCAGGAGTGGTCCGGACCCAATGATCGCGCGCTCTCGTGGGGATAGGTTGTTTAATCTCTGCATTCGCTTTCGCGCAGCCAAGGTATCGCCAGACTGTGCTTCCCGGAGGATTCGTAACATGTCCGCCGCGAGCGACGTATCGCTCTCGCTGAGTGCAGAACTACCCAAGGTGCGATGCGTGGCCACATTCAGCAGGAGTCGCGCGCGCTCGTACCACCTCGCTGTCGAACCCTTCGAAGAAACCACTGCGTCTCTCAGCACGCTGTCGGCTGCCACGACTGATCCCTGCGCAGCCAGCGCTGAAGCGTGCGCGGTGACAGCGTTCGTACGAAATAGTCCGCTAACTCCCGGCGTTGCCAGCGAGACCAGCGCGGCGGAATCGGCGTCGGCCCACTGAGATTGTGCATTAGCGGTCATGATCTGCATGTACTGGAGGAACGGACCGGACAGCTTAGCCATGGTTGCCTGTCCGTCGCGCATATGGCCGAGGATAACCTGTACCGCAGCTAGATTCAGGAGCGCAGGTTGAATCATTCCGGCGCCGAACGGACTTAATCCAACCGCTTGCTTCAAGTCGCGCTCGGCTTCTTCGTACTGGCCCAGCGCGGTTCGGTACAGCGCCCTATTGCTTCGTCCGCTCGTCGAATAGGGGACCTCGGCGACGTAGAGGTCGTACCACTTCAGCGCTGCTGGAATATCGTGGTCCAACGCGTAGGCCATGTCACCTTTGAGGTGATACTGCTCGGCCGCCGAGAGCCGCTGCGGTAGCGAGAGAGCTTTGGTGTACGCAAAACGTGCGGAGTCAAGCTGCCGCTCAGTGAGTAAGTTCGTGGCCTTGCCTACCCAAGCCCACGCGAAACTCGAGTCCAAGGCGATTGCACTATCAAGCAAGACATTTGCGCCTGCGAAATCGCCCAGCGTGACTTCCTTGTCGAGTGCTTTTGAGTAGTACTTGAATGCTGCGAACGATGGCGTCGCGACGTCGCGCAGGGGTCGGTTTTTCGCTAAGTCGTTCTGATGTTCGCCAAGCTGTGATCTGAGAGAGTTCGCAACCTCTTCTGCAGCCTTGACGAGGCCCTGCTGCCAGTTCGGTCCCTCGGCTACTGCGGCCGCTGACGCCAAAGGTCTGCCGTCATCAGCACTCACAATGTGCATCACCGTCGAATAGCCAGATCCAAGCGGGCGCAGGCTGCCCACCAGGACTGCGCGCACTGATCCTCTTTGCGCTAGCTGGCGACCCAAGTCTAGGTCGACGAATGTCGTCTCGGAAATGCCGGCCTGGCGCATAATCTCGTTCAGGTCCCGACGTTCAATCACCCTGATGTAATGGGATTGGCTTAACGCCGTGGTGACGAGATCGCGGAATGCCGGTGCAACGCTCGAATCCTTTGGTGGTCCCTCAAAGTCGCCGGCAAGCACCCAATCATTCTGGTCGAGCGAGCCCGCGAATATTCCCTTTGTAAAAGCGAACGTCGCAGCAACAGCGATGACGGCTATGCCAGCCGCTATGGCGAGAGGCCGTTTACCACGAAATATCCACTTGCGTTTGTGAGTGGCGGCAGCCTTGACGCTCTGCGAAAACGCAGCTGCGCTGGCGTACCTCGCGGCCGGAACCTTACCGAGCGCCTTCCTGATTACTGTATCAATCTCTTCGGGAAGATCCGGCCGGAGCATCTTTATTGACGGGATATCCGCCAGCGCGTGACGCGTGACGATGGCTTGTAGGGTTGGGCCGGTATAAGGCGTTTCACCTGCTAGCATCTCGTAAAAGACGCAGCCAAGTGAGTAGATGTCGGTGCGAACGTCGACCCGTCCTTCTCCGAGCGCCTGCTCGGGACTCATGTACTGTGCGGTGCCGAGTATCACACCGCTGGATGTCAGGGGTTCTTTCGCGGATCTGCTTAAGGCGCGAGCAATGCCAAAATCGGCGACTACGGCGCGATCGCCATGCAGCAGGATGTTCTCCGGCTTCAGGTCGCGGTGGATGATGTCGTGCTGGTGAGCGTACTCAACGCCCTCCGCCACATCACCAATGATTCGGATCGCGTCGTCCAGTGGCAGTTGTTTCTCACGTATGAGCCGGTCACGAAGTGTTTCACCCTCGACGTATGGCATCACGTAGTAGAGAAGGCCCTGACTTTCGCCTGAGTCGTAGAGCGGCAGAACGTTGGGATGGGCCAGGCTCGCGGCGATTTCTATTTCCTGAAGAAACCGGTCTGGGCCCACTGCGTTCGCGACTTCTGCCTCAAGGACTTTGAGAGCTACCAGTCGCTTGTGCTTAGTATCCTCGGCGAGAAAAACCGTCGCCATGCCGCCGTGTCCGAGCTCACGCTCGAACCGGTATCGGCCCCCGACCAGCGAGGTGAGACGCGAAAATGAGTCGACGGTCTGCTCCACAAAACGTCTCCTCTTTGAACGTAGCTTCAATGCTCGAACAGGGTCAAACCACAGTCAGTGACCTGAACAGACCTAGGCTGACACTATTGCCTTCCAACAGCTGCTATTCGGATGTCGTAAGTCTGGTTCAATCTGGTTTTCGCGCTGGGACGCACCGCAAGTAGATACGTACTCCCGGGTTTGGTCAAAGCGGTAATCGACTTAACTCGGTGTCTGGAGTTGTTCGAAGCGAGGGAATGTCCTGTTGTGTCATAAAGCGTAACAGCAAAATCGCTCGGCATCTGGGTGAGCCGAATCTCTACCTGTCTACAGAGCGAGTCTCTAATACATACGGGACACTGTATGACGAAGACACAAATTCTATCGAGCGGGATGGCGAAAGCCTGATCAGGCTGCGAGAACGTCAGGAGTAAGTGCCCTGGCTTAACTGCGATGGGATGACACAAATCCGGCACGATCTCGCAAATATGTTCCTCATAGGAAACCGGATGGCACAAAGCCTTGATCCAACAGAACGTGGAATGCACAACGAACGGAGTGTGGAACCAAAGCGGTCCAGTCGCAACGAGAGAGTACGGTTGGTCAGCCGACTGCAGCTTGAATCCAATCACGCGAATCTTCCACCATCCATTAGCCGGCGCGGATATTACAACCTGCTCCAGGTTATTGAGGTGGTCCTTCCCAGTTTGCGCA
>DASTGW010000438.1:0-13672 GCA_035718705.1 Terriglobales bacterium
CAAGTCGGTCAGGTCCATCTGGCGGATGTCGACGCCGTCAATGCGGATGGCGCCTTTCTGAATGTCGTAAAGTCGCATCAGCAGTGAGATGATGGTCGTCTTGCCAGCGCCGGTGTGTCCAACGATGGCGATGTTCTCGCCGGGTTCGACGGCGAAGGAGACGTCCTTCAGGATCCAGTCCATCTCAGGTTCTGCTGAATCTTCAGCCGTTATGGGAGCTTCTTTGCTGGCTGAGTCGCTCTTTTCGTCGCGCGGCAATTCACGGTAGGCGAACCACACGTGGTCGAACTCGATGCGGCCCGGGCCTTCCACTTTCTTTGGTTCGGCGGGTGAGGTGATTTCCACCGGCGTGTCGAGCAATTTGAAGATGCGTTCGCCGGCAGCCATCGCGGCTTGCAGGATGTTGTACTTGTCGCTGAGGTCCTGGATGGGCCGGAAGAAACGCTGCGCGTAGCTGATAAAGGCCGTGAGCACGCCGATGGTTGCGACCGACGTTGCGAGGACTTGGCGTCCGCCGTAGAAGACCACGCAGGCGATCGCCACGGACGAGAGAGTTTCGACTACGGGGTAATAAATCGCGTAGGCCATGATGGCGTCCTTCCACGCCAGCATGTTCTCGGTGTTGATCTCGTCGAACCTCTTGTAGGCCTTGCGTTCGCGATTGAAGAGCTGCAGCACCACCATCCCGCTGACGTGCTCCTGCAGATACGAGTTGATCCGGGCGATGGCGGTACGGGTCCCGCGATAAGACTCGCGCACGCTGCGTCGGAAGACGCCCGTGGCGTAGATGATGATCGGAAGCACAAGGAAGGTGATCAGTGCCAGGCGCCAGTCGATCGACAGCATGATCACCAAAATGAAGCAGAGCACGAAGACGTCTTCGAAGATGGCCACTACGCCACTGGTGAACATTTCGTTCAAGGCGTCGACGTCGGTGGTGGAGCGCGTTACAAGGCGGCCGACCGGATTCTTGTCGAAGAACTGTACCTGCATGTACTGGAGGTGGCGGAAGATCTGCGAGCGAAGGTCGAACATCACCTTCTGGCCCGTCCATTGCATGTAGTAGGTCTGCAGAAATTCGAGCAGGAAACTGAACAGCAGTAGTCCGACATAAAGGGCGCAGATCTGGCCGATGCCGGTGATGGGGTCGGCGCTGAGGCGTCCGCCAAAGAGGGAGTGCAGCTTGGCGAGGACCTTCTCAGACCCCCCGTGGTGGACGACCGTTCCACTTGGTGAAAGGTACAGGTCTATGGCGACGAGGGCGAGCAGAGGGCCAACGACGTCGGCAGCAGCCTTCAGTACGATGGCGGTTAAGGCCAGCGCTACCTGCCACTTGTACGGCCCCAAATACGAGAGCAGCCGGCGCATCAGCTGGCTGTCGTATGCTTTTCCTAGTACCTCTTCTTCGGCTGCCATTGGGAACTATTTTAGATGGTGGGAGTTAAGCGAGCGGCTCAGAAAAGTCGGACCTCGTAATTATTCGAGCCGCCGCAACACTAACGCCGAGTTTTTCGATCCAAATGCAATGCAGTTGCAGATGGCATGTTCGATGTGGGCTTCCCGGCCAGGTTCGCGGATGTAGTCGAGGTCGCACTCCGGGTCGGGCGTGTCGAGATTGATCGTGGGAGGCAGCTGTCCACGCTCCATGGCAATGAGGGTGGCGGCGACTCCTGCCGCTCCGCATGCTCCCTGAGGGTGCCCGATCTGCGACTTCAATGACGACATCGGGACCCGATGTGCGTTGCAGTTTAACGCCAGCTTCATGGCCTGCGTTTCGATGCGATCGTTGAGAACCGTGGAAGTGCCATGCAGGTTGGCGTACTGCACGTCGGAAGGTCCGATGCCGGCTTCTTTGAGCGCCAGGGAAATCGCTCGCGCCGGTTCTTCAGGACTTTCCAGGCGAACGCGATGGAAGGCTTCACAAGTGGACCCGTGGCCGACGATCTCGGCGTACATCTTTGCTCCACGTTGCCGCGCGTGCTCGAGTTCTTCCAGGACGAACATCCACGAGCCTTCCGCCAGCACGAAGCCGTCACGATTCGCCGTGAATGGCCGTGAAGCACGCTCGGGCTCGCTGTTCCATGACGACGTCATGATCCTCATCAGGATGAAACCCTTCACGATGCCCAGCGTGATCGGCGTATCCACGCCCCCGCTCACGATCATCGGCAATACGCCGGCCTGAATTTGGCGGTAGGCGTAGCCGATGGCGTCGGTGGAAGAAGTGCACCCGCTGGTGACGACCTGCGACATGCCGCGAAAACCAAAGCGCATGTTGATCTCGCTCGACATGGTTCCCATGGTGCCGCTGGGGATTGCGTAGAGGCTTGCCTGCCGTTCTTTTCCGGTTAGCCAACTGATGTACTGGGCTTCGGAGAAGTCCTGGGCGCCGCCACCGGTGCCTAGCACGACTCCGATGTCGCGTTTTTGTTCCATCGACATGGCATTTGGATCGAGGCCGGAGTCGGTTAGAGCTTCCGTCGTCGCGCAGATCGCCATCGGGACCGAACGCGATACGTGCTTGCGCTCAAACGGGTCGTACCAGGGTGTCTCGTCGAAATCCTTAACTTGGCCAGCAATTTGCACGGCCAGACCAGCCGGATCAAAGCACGAGATACGGCTTACGCCGCTCTTGCCCGCGAGCACCGCGTCGGCAAAGGCTTGCTTGCCGATCCCATTCGGGCTGACAACGCCCATCCCGGTGATGACGACGCGCTTCATAGTCGGTGAGTTGGGTCAGTCTATCAGTACAGTAGGCGGCGGTTATCAGTTGTCAGATCTCAGTAAAATCTTTCGACTGAAATTTGAACTTCGCAGCGCGATCAGTTTGAAGCTGAGATACTAGAGCCGTGCCCCTCGGCATCTACATCTCCGTCCCGTTCTGCAAGACGAAGTGTTCTTACTGCAACTTCGCCTCGGGGGTGTTTTCGAAGCAGGTATTCAAGCGATATGTGGACAGGGTAGTTGAGGACCTGTCTTGTTCGGCTGATACGGCCACCCAGATGGGCGGCGAACTGGAGCATGAAGTTGACTCCATCTACCTCGGCGGAGGCACGCCAACGCTGCTTGAACCTGAGCAATTAAAGCGCCTCTTCTCCGCCGTCAGTAGCGAATTCCAGGTCGATAAAAATGCGGAAGTCACGGTCGAGTGCGCACCCGGGACGCTGAGCGCGGAAGTCATCCAGACGTTGCTTGAATGCGGTGTGAACCGCGTCAGCCTGGGAGTGCAGTCGTTCATCGACAAGGAGGCGTCGAGCGTAGCGCGCGTCCACACACGCCAGATTACTTTGGAAGAAATAGGCCGCCTACGCGAATCGGGAATTTCCAACATCAGTATCGATCTGATCGCTGGTCTTCCTCATCAGACCGAGCCAAGCTGGGAAGAATCAGTCTCGACGACGATCGAAACTGGTGTTCCTCACGCCAGCGTATACATGCTCGAGGTGGACGAAGACTCAAGGCTGGGCAGGGAACTCATCGCGGGGGGAACCAGGTATCACGCGCACTTCGTTCCCGACGACGATCTCACGGCGACCCTCTACGAGCATGCGATCGCGCAGCTGAAACAAGCCGGCATCTGCCAATATGAGATTTCCAACTTCGCTCGCCCAGGCCACGAATCGACGCATAACCTCAAGTACTGGACGCGCCAACCCTATCTCGGCTTCGGCGTGGATGCCCACTCCATGCTGAACGCTGTCGCAGGATCGGGTCTCGACGCCGTTCGCTTTTCATCTTCCGACAATCTGGAAAAGTATGTCTCCGGCACTCCCCTTGAGCGCACGCCGGTGTCCTTCGAGGAAGCTTTGGAAGAGGCCTTCTTCCTCGGGTTACGCACTGTTCGGGGCGTGAGTGTGGAAGAGGTCGTTGAACACTACGGGACTTCAGCCGTCGCGGTTTTCAGAGATGAATTGGCAGAGCTGACCGAGAACGGCCTGGTCGAGACGAAAGATGGCTTCGTCCGACTCACCTCCCGAGGACGCCTCGTCTCAAACGAAGTGTTTGGGCGGTTGATCGGAACCGCCGAACAGGCCAAAAAGTAAAAGCCGCCCACTTCGGGCGGCTTATCTCGACCTCAAGAAGTTAGCTCTTCAGCTTATTCGCTTCTGCACTGTTCACGAAGATGGCCTTGCCTTGTGCAGTCTGCTGCACCATGCCCGTGACCTTCACCTGCTGACCCATCAAGTTGGCGAACGCACCGCGGATATCCACTTTCCCATCGCGGCGCGGATGATGCTCTTCGGGAAGGACCAGGTACAGGGTTTTGTCCGACGTAAGAATGCCGACCGGTTGACCCATGCGAGCGCAGCGCGCCCCACAATCGGCGTGCTTGGGACCGGTCTTGCCCAGTTGCATATAGCAGGACACATCCACCACTTCGCCTTGGACCGTCTGGACTTTGCCCTTATTCAGCCATGCCTTCTGCTCATCGGTGGCAGCGGCTTCCTTGCTGGTGTCGCTCCATTCTGATGTTTCTGTGGAACCAATTTCCTTTACCGCCTGGGCGAGCAGAAGCCCGGCAAAAAGTACGAGTACGATCCACACCAAACGCGCTGTTTTCATCGTTCCCCCTGAAATCTCGGACGGAATTATACCTATTTACGTTCCCGAGCCATTCCTCCCGCTGAGACATCTAATTCCTGAGCACCGTGATAGCCTATATCGAGGGCTAGTGCGCCCCGAACTGCCCTGAGAATGGGGCACTTACGCCGATCACGGTCGGACAGCCCAAAGTGGCCGTCTTCATAAGGAAAAAGCTTTGATTAACACCCTTCTAGGTAAGGTTTTTGGCACCAAAAACGAGCGCGAGGTGAAAAAGCTCGCTCCGATCGTCGAGCAGATAAACTCACTCGAGCCGGAGATTCAGAAGCTTTCTGACGCGCAGTTGCGTGCCAAAACCGAAGAGTTCCGCCGCCGCATTGCCGAGCGCACAGCCAGCATCGAAGACGACGACGAAAAGCGCCGCATTGAGGGCGAGGTTTTGCAGGAGATCCTGCCGGAAGCCTTCGCCGTGGTTCGCGAAGCCGGCAAGCGCATCTTGAACATGCGTCATTTCGACGTGCAGATGATTGGCGGCATGGTGCTTCACTCTGGCAAGATCGCCGAAATGAAGACCGGTGAAGGTAAAACGCTGGTCGCAACGCTTCCCGTTTACCTCAACGCGCTTCCCGGGCGCGGCGTCCACGTAGTTACCGTCAACGATTACCTGGCCAAGCGCGACTCCGAGTGGATGGGCAAGATCTATACCTTCCTCGGGCTAAGTGTGGGCGTCATCATTCACGACCTCGATGACGAAGAACGCCGTGCTGCTTATGCCGCCGACGTTACCTACGGCACGAACAATGAATTCGGCTTCGACTATCTCCGCGACAACATGAAGTTCGACCTCCGCGATTGCGTGCAGCGCGGACACAACTTCAGCATCGTGGACGAAGTCGACTCCATCCTGATCGACGAAGCTCGTACGCCTCTTATCATCAGCGGCGCGAGTGAAGAGTCCACCGACAAGTACGCACGCGTGAACGTAATCATCCCCAAGCTGACCAAGGGCGAAGAGATCGAAGTTCCGCAGGGCGAGCCGAAGCAGTACACCGGCGATTTCGTGGTGGACGAGAAACACAAGACGATCACCGTCACCGAAGAAGGCTGGGAAAAGGTCGAGCGCATGCTCGGCATCGACAACATCGCCGACCCGGAAAACTGGGACCTGAAGCACCACGTGGAAACAGCCATCAAGGCCCACGCGCTCTATCGTCGTGACGTCGAGTACGTGGTGAAGGATGGTGAGGTCATCATCGTTGATGAGTTCACTGGGCGCCTGATGCCCGGACGCCGCTGGTCAGACGGTCTGCACCAGGCCGTAGAAGCGAAAGAGAACGTGAAGATCGAGCGCGAGAACCAGACGCTCGCAACGATCACTTTCCAGAACTACTTCCGCATGTACAAAAAACTTGCCGGCATGACCGGCACCGCCGAAACGGAAGCGGCTGAATTCGACAAAATCTACAAACTCGAAGTGGTGGTGATTCCCACCAATCGCAAGCTGCTGCGCATCGAGAACCCTGACGTCGTCTATCGCACCGAAAAAGAGAAGTTCTTCGCCGTCGCCGACGAGATCAAGAGGATGAATGAGACCGGGCAGCCCATCCTGGTCGGCACCACCTCGATTGAAAAATCGGAGCGGCTCTCGGAGATCTTGAAGAAGAAGGGCTTGCGTAATCACGTCGTGCTGAACGCGAAGTATCACGAGCGCGAAGCGGAATACGTGGCCCAGGCCGGACGCCTTGGCATGGTAACTATCGCCACCAACATGGCGGGCCGCGGTACTGACATTCTGCTCGGCGGCAACCCCGAATTCATGGCCAAGCAGGATCTGGTCAAGCAGGGAATCGCCCGCGCGGTACAGCAGACAGGTGGCGAGATTGAAGCCCGCGATCGCGAAGGCATCACGACCTGGTACTACCAGGGCGCGGAGTTTGAGTGTCCGACCGAATCGTGGGAAGCTGCCTTTGCTCACTATAAGACTGAAACTGACGCCGAGCATGAACGAGTAATTGCCGCCGGCGGACTACACATCCTCGGCACCGAACGTCACGAAGCACGCCGTATCGACAACCAGCTTCGTGGACGCGCCGGCCGCCAAGGCGATCCCGGATCTTCGCGCTTCTATCTCTCGCTCGAAGACGACCTGATGCGCATCTTCGCTAAAGAGTGGGTCAGTACCTTGCTCCAGCGACTCGGCATGGAAGAAGGCGTGCCCATCGAATCCGGCCTGATCTCACGCCGTATCGAATCTGCGCAGAAAGCAGTCGAGTCGCAGAACTTCGAAGCCCGTAAACACCTGCTTGAGTATGACGACGTGATGAACAAGCAGCGTGAGGCCGTGTATAGCCTGCGCCGCCAGTTGCTCGAAGGGCTCGACCAGAAGGACCTCATCCTCGAAGACTATCTCGCCGACATCCTCAGCGAGCAGATGGATGCTCATGCCTCCAAGGATGTTCATCCGGAAGACTGGAACATCAAGGGCCTGAAGGACGCGATCTTCACCCGCTTCGGCGTCGACATTCTGCAGGAAGGGATCGATCCCACGAAGCTGAATCGCCAGGAACTTGGCGACGCCATCTTCGAAAAGCTGAAGGAACGCTACGAAGCGAAAGAACGCCTGATAGGCTCGGACGCCATGCGCTATCACGAGCGCATGATCATGCTCAGCGTCCTCGATCAGCTCTGGAAAGACCACCTGCTTTCGATGGACCACCTGAAAGAAGGCATCGGTCTGCGCGGCTACGGACAGCACGATCCGCTCGTCGAATACAAGCGTGAATCCTTCGACATGTTCGAAGCGATGATGAAGCGCTTCGAGGAAGACACCACGCGCTACTTGTACCTGATGCAGGTGATCAGCGCCGACCAGCAACCGCCCCAGCAACAGCCTCCCTCGCATGGCCCGGAAGGCGGGATGGACGGCAGCAACGGTTCACGCCAGCCGAGACCGGGAGCCGACGGCAAGCGTCCTCGTGGGCACCAGACCAGCGTGGACGACCTGGAAGAAGAGTTCCTGCGCAAGAAGAAACGTGAACTGCAGCAGGCGCGCATGGCCGGCAGCGGCGAATCGGCCCAGGTACAACAGGTAGTGCGCGCTGGGGAAAAGGTGGGTCGTAATGATCCATGTCCCTGCGGCTCCGGAAAGAAGTACAAGAAGTGCTGCGGCGTTAACGCCTGAGCAACTCGCTATTTCACGACAGCCCGGTCTTCGGATCGGGCTTTTCTTTTTTCGCGACTGATCCGTTCCTGCGGTGTCTAAATAGTCAGGAGGGGTGAGGCGGGGCTTGCGGTAAATATCGTAATACGATATACTGTATAAACTCGTCACATAAAGCTATGGTTGCGCTAAGACTCGTTCGACTGATCGAATCGCATTCCGAGGAACTGGCCGATGGCCTCGTCCGAAAGCTGCATACCTCGGAACGCACAACTGCCTATCGCAAGATTCCTGCTCACGAGCTAAAGACGGCCGTGCTGGCGGTCTATGAAAACCTCGGCGAATGGCTGATGACCAAGACCGAGAGCGACGTGGAACTGCGGTACAAAGAACTTGGCGCTCGTCGCGCGACAGATGTTCCGCTCCCCGAATTCGTAGCCTCGATGCTGATGACCAAGGATCACCTGTGGTCCTACCTGCGACGCGAAGCCATGTCAGACGGTGCGTTGCAACTGTACGGGGAACTCGAATTCCTGCAGTCGCTCAACAAGTTCTACGACAGTGCGATTTACTACGCGAGCATCGGCTACGAGCAGAAGGCGAAAGCTCGGGCGGCTTAGAAGTGTGGCGCGAGCACTCCTGCTCGCGCGCTGGTTACCTATCCCCAGCGCTTGATCTTCGGCCACACTTCCTCGAGTGAGCCGAATTTCGCGCGTCTGCAGATCCAGACCGGCAACTCCGTTTCGAGTCCGTGAGGATTCGGAGCGGAGGTCGTCACGTACTCTACATCCCCGAAGAGTTCTTCCAGTCGCTTGCGGTTATCGCCGACCACGATCATGCAATTTCCGCTGTATCCTCTCGGACCCCAGATCCAATAGTTCTGGTGTCCGCTGATGGCGTGCGGTAGTCCGTACTTCGGGCCGTAGAAGTCGATTGCGCCCGCGACGCCATAATCTTGCCCGAAGACCGCGCAGTCCTGGCGCTCTGACGCGGGAATCTTTTCCCAAGCCTGGGCGACGGCGTCGGTAATCTCGGTCCAGCCAAACTGGTCGGCATAGACTTGCGGAAGCGGTGAGCGTTCATGTGAGTGCTCGCTCTTGGGCGGCTTGAAGAGCGATTTCTCCTGGTACTTTAAATACGCATCCACTGGCAGAACCGGTACGACCATCGGCAGGATGTAAACGCCCATCGCGACGATCAATGCCGCGTACACCCAACCCACGAACCGTAGACGCCCTGAAAGCCAACTTTCCAGTGCAACGGCTCCAGCGGCCATCATCATGGGATAGACCGGCGTGGAATAGTAGTTCTTGCCGTGCATGACCATGAACCCGATCACGACGAACAAAAACGTGATGCCCAGTGCGCGATACTTCCTTCCGGTTGAGAACAGGCACCAGATGAGGCCTGCTCCCCACACGAATACGGAAATCGGCAACGTAAGCAGGATCTGCTCGAAGAGAAACCGCGGCGGCGACAGCACCACGTCGCGTCCTTCGGACTTGATGTTCCGCATGATCTCCAGGAACGGCCAGTGATGCTGAATGTTCCAGATCAGGTTTGGAAGAAAAATCGCCAACGCTGCCGCACCGCCAATCCATATCCACTTGTCGAGCAATACGCGTCGCTCGCGCGTGAGCAGCAGTCCGAGTACGACACCGGCGCCAAAAGTCGTGATCGCGTACTTGTTCTCCAGTCCGATACCGCACAAAATGCCGAACCACAGCCACAGCTTTGGATCACGCGTGTTGATAAAGCGCACGATCACGTACGCGCACGCTGTCCAGATCAGGTGCTCGTACGAGTTCATGGTCATCAGGTAGCCGAGGTTGAGCCAGATCGGTCCGAAGAAGACACAGAGTCCTGCCAGCCACAGCGCGTATTTACGGCCGCCCATCTCGCGGGCAATCAGCACTGCGAGTGCCAGCACTCCAATCATTGATAGTGCCGCGAACAGCCGTAGGCCCAGCAGGGAATCCCCGAACAAGAGTTGGCTGATGCGCACCGACACGGCAATCAGTGGTGGTTGGTCGGCATAGCCCCACGCCAGATGCTTCGAGCACTCAATGTAATATAGTTCGTCGCGGAAGAAGCTATAACGCCCGTTGAAGAGAAGATGAAGAAGGAGCTTCAGCGAGCCGAGAATGGCGATAACGATGACAGCGTGTCGCGCACTAGATCTATCCTGCTGCACTGACGAAGGGACAGCCACTTGTGAACTGGCCATGGGCGAAGCATAAGTGGTGGTTCACGCAGTGTCCACTGTTCAGTGTCCACTGTCTACTTCGTTAAACGTCATGTTCTTCGCCTTGCTCCGGTTCTTTTTCGTCCAGTCGAAGAACAGCTCGGCGTAGCTCTTGTTGATGTAATCGCTTTCATTGATTCCAAGCTTCTCCGCGACCCGATCGATCCAATCCGGCTCGCCTTCGATCTCGCCCATGTTGCCGATGGGTGTTTCGTCGAGCACGACGTGACCCTTCCCGTCGCTCCACTCGCTGCGGAACTTCTCGTAAACAAACCGTGGCTCATAACCAATGGCGCGAAAAATCTCGTCGAGCGTCTCGCCATCCTGGACTTTGGTTTCCAGCTCCGCCCGCGTTTTGTGCTTTGCCGCCGCACCCTTGCTCTTGTGGGTCACCTTCCAGGTCTCGCCATACTTGCGGATGCGGAGCACCTCGCCCCGGCTGCGTAGCTTTCCCAGGTGGTCGTAGAGCGTGTTCAGTTCGTGCGTACGCGGCGTAACTTCCTGGAAGCCGATCTGGCTTAAACGCTCACGGATTCCATCCAGGTCATGCACTGCAAACTTAATTTCAACTTCGTTCGCCATCAGGAATCAGTCTACTCCCACCATTTTGAACCGCGTAATTCGATCGCACATCTAAAATGCAGCCAATTCACAGGAGGCGCTCTTGCCCGCACGCCGCTACATCAATCTGCCGAATCGCCGCCACAACCTTCCGTTTAACGACGCCGTTCTCGTCGGCGACACTCTTTACCTCTCCGGACGCATTGGAATCGACCCTGAAACGCTCTCCGCTCCCGATGACGTGCAGAAGGAAATCACGCTGCTCCTCGACGGTGTACGCGACGTCCTCGCCGCTGCCGATATGACCATGGACGATCTCGTCTCGGTGCAGATATTCTGCTCTGACCTGTCGCTGTTCAGCACCTTTAACGAGCGATACAAGACGTACTTCAAGGGCGACTTGCCGGCGAGGGCCTTCCTCGGCTCAGGAAAGCTGCTGCTGAACGGGCGTTTTGAGATTTGCGCGATCGCCGCTCGCCGGTAATTCACTTACTCGGAGACAGCCGAATCCGGGTACTATCCCTGAGTGCGCAGGCTCCTTGTTTCCTTTTTGCTCGTCGCCGCTCCATTGGCGGCACAGATTCATTTTCGCCAACTTCCGCAGACTGTCGTAATGCAGAGGCTTGAATCTGCTCCTGATAAAAACCAGAACCGTCAGCAGGCACTGGCAGATCTCTTTCAGTCCGTTGGATGTAAGCCCACGCTTCAACCGGTGAAGCACACCAAGGCCGCCAACGTGATTTGCGTTCTCCCCGGGCAAACGGACGAAGTAGTGATTGTGGGCGGGCACTTCGACCACGTTTCACGTGGCAATGGGATCGTCGATGATTGGAGCGGCGCCGCCCTGTTGCCGAGCTTATATGAAAGCTTGAAGAACATCGATCATCGCTACACCCTCGTGTTCGTTGGATTTGCGGAAGAGGAGATGGGCCTGGTTGGCTCCAACTTCTATGTCCACGAAATGACGAAAGAAGATCGTGTGAAAACTGCGGCGATGGTGAACATCGAGTGTCTTGGGCTTACTCCGACCAAGGTGTGGCTCTCCCATTCAGATCGTCCGTTGCTGGAAGCTTTGGCGAGAGTCGCTGCGGGAATGAAGCTCGAGGTACAGGGAGTGAATGTCGAACGCGTCGGAACCGCTGATTCCGAATCATTCGCCGCAGTCAAAATTCCCCGCATTACCATTCACAGCATCACGCAGGAAACGTTTCACGTCCTGCACTCGACGGACGACAGCATCAAAGCCGTTCATCCTGACCAGTATTACGAGAGTTACCGTTTGATTGCAGGATTTTTGTCCGCCATCGATACCGTATACCAGCGCAATCCGGCTGCAAAGACAACGGTGTCAGCAGGGAAGTAGCTACTTTTCGCGGGCGATCACGAACTCGGGAGCCCAGAGCAGGGCGCGTTTGATCTCCGAGTCAGGGAAGTCTTCGAGCGCTTCCCGCGCGTTCTGAGCGTACTCCGAAGCCCGTGCCATGGCGTAGTCGAGCGATCCATACTTGGTGAGGATGTCGAGAATCTGCTGGTGCGTGACCCCGTTGAAGGCGCGATCGCGCAGGATGGTCTCAATCTTTCCACGCTCGGCAGGCATGCAACGCTCGAGCGAGTGGATCACCGCCATCGTCGCCTTGCCTTCCCGCAAGTCGCTGGCGACGGGCTTGCCCAGAACTTCCTCGGAGGCCGTCAAGTCGAGCACGTCATCCACAATCTGGAAGGCCATGCCCAGATTGCGCCCATAGGAGCCCAGCTTCTCTTCCTGGTCCGGTGTGCTCTCGCCGACGATCGCGCCGAGTTTCATGCACACAGAGAACAGGGCGGCCGTCTTACGGAAGATGAGGTCGAGATGCTCGTCCATGCTGATGGACTTTCCCAGCTTTTCCATCTGCAGCAGTTCGCCTTCCACCATCTGCTGCGTGAGTTCGATCAGCACATCGAGAATGCGAAGTTTCCGTTCTTCCAGCGCGACCTTGAACGCCTGCATATAGAGCCAGTCGCCAGCGAGCACGCACTTCGAATTGCCCCACTGCGTGTTGGTGGACGCGCGCCCGCGGCGCGTCTGCGCTTCGTCGATGATGTCGTCGTGAACCAGTGTCGCGGTGTGGATGATCTCGACCACTGCGCCGAGTCGAATTGGAGTGCGGCCGTTGCCGTTGAACAACTTCGCGGAAAGCAGAAGAAGGGCCGGACGAAGACGCTTGCCGCCTCCGGCGCGCAGGTACTCGCCGATCTCGGTGATGACCTTTACGCTCGACACCGTGTCGCGGCCGAACTCGCGTTCAATCGCCGCAAGATCGTCGCGCAGTAATTCGAACACTTCCTTTGCGTTGCCGGTTGCCGGTGTCGCCAAACGATTCCCCACGCGGTTGATTGACCGCTTACGTCGAACGGTAATTCGTAAACTGCATGTCGATGCCGAAATCTTTGTTCTTCAGGAGCGCGATAATCTCCTGCAGCGTGTCGCGGTCCTTGCTGCTCACGCGCACCAGGTCGCCCTGGATCGAGGCTTGCGCCTTCTTCTTCGAATCCTTGATCAATTTCACGATCTCTCGCGCCTTCTCGATCGGGATCCCCTGCTGCATGGTGATCTTCTGCCGAACCGTGCTGCCGGCGGCCGGTTCGATTGCGCCATACTGCATGCCTTTGAGCGGCACGTTGCGCTTCACCAGTTTGCCCTGCAACACCTCAGTGACGGCTTTCAGCTTGTAGTCGTCGGCCGAGGCGAGTGTGATCGAGTCCTTATCCAGCGTGATGTCGGACTTGGAATCCTTGAGGTCGTAACGCGTGTGGATCTCCTTCAGCGCCTGCTGAATGGCGTTCGACACTTCCTGGTGGTCTATCTTGCTGACGATGTCGAAGGAGTTCTCCGGCATAAGTAATTAGTGTACGCTATCGGGCGTTTTCTTCGGCGGATTTCGGTGCGAACCAGGTCTAGGACTTTAGGTTAAAGAACTTGAAGAAATTTTCCGCCGTGATCTTTCCGATTGCCTCTCCAGACAACCCTCGCAACCCGCCGATGAACTCCGCCGTCCGCGTTACAAACGACGGTTCATTACGCTTGCCCCGCATCGGAATCGGTGCCAAGTACGGTGAGTCGGTCTCGACAAACAGCCGATCAAGCGGAACCGTTTTTGCGACCTGCTGGATGTTCGTCGCTTTGG
>DASTGW010000439.1:0-2593 GCA_035718705.1 Terriglobales bacterium
TAGCGAAGCGCTGGTTGAGGCGAACAGGTACTTCGTCAAGAGCAGGATGGGTCTCAGGTAGTTGGGCTGGTTTTTCCGGTTGGTGGCAAGCCCGGAGCCCGAGCAGGATCGGCTGGATCATACTCGCAAGAGGGTTTCAGCTTCAGGTCCGCGAGGGTCTAAAGCGAACTGCTGGTCGAGAAGAACGAGCTCAGCACAGCCTGAGACCCTTAATCTTTGTGGCGGCTTTTTCCTTCCTCTAGCCACAACCTTCAAACGCAAATTACAGCTGGCGTTAGCAAATTGGTAAGTTGTAATTGGTAAGTTGTAAGTTGAAAACCGTTCCCGGGAGCGACTCCCGCGATGTGGTGGTTTTTTTCACTTACCAATTACCACTTACAACTTACCAATATTCCTCAGTGTTTCTGCTCCGTCGGTGGTGGTCCGGGTGGTGCTTCGCCTGGCTTGCGTTCGGGTGGCGGGGGCGGCCCGGTTTCCGGTTTCACGTGTCCGCGATGGCAGGTCCAGCAGTTGACCGGCTTCGGCGGCGGATCGTCTTCGAGCTTCACTTTGCTGATGAACTCGTCATTGATCTCGTGGTTCATCTTGATCATGGTCCGAGCCACGTCCTTTTCCGGCTTCTTGTCGGAAGCGAAGTCGGACTTTTCGAACGCTTGTTCGTTGATCTCATGACAATGATCGCAACGGATGCCGAGCGAGCGCGTGAACGTCTTCATCATGGAGATGAGGTCGTCTTTCGAAATGTCTTTAGGAAGGACCTTGAGGTTCGTGAACTTATCGGGCATCTGCGGGCGCTGCGCGCTCGCGAAAGCGGTTAGCGACAACAGCAAAGCCAGGAGCTTGAGTGATCGCATCAATTTCCCCACACCCAGGTTGGGCGTAATTTTTAGGAGGAAATGATACGGGAAAACCCGCCATCCGTGGCGCGAGTACCGGATCTGAGGATCAACGGCGGTGCTCGCAATCCAGAGAAATTTAGAAACGGAGGCCTGCACCGACGAGATGCGATCCGGCGATGGCTATGGGAGCGATCCACCATTTCTTCTTACCGGAGGACTTGAAGCGATAGCTGAGATACATGAGCCCGGCATTGAGCGGAACGTTAACCGCGTACATGCCGGCGCGCGAGCGAGGAAGCGTGGGATTCAGTTCCTGGCAAGTATGGCTGCCGAGACAAGATTGGGTGCGTTCGATGTCGGCGATGGTGAGTCCCATGGCGAGAGCGCTCATCGCGATGAACTTCTTGTCGACAACGCGTTTCGGAGTTTGTGCCTGCACCTGCTCGATTGGCTTGACATACGCCGGTGTGTAAGCTGGCGCTGATGGCTCAGCTTTGGCCGCGAGCAGAACGCTTGGCTCGGGAGCAGAAGCAGGGTCGGCGGCAAGCGCAAACATGGCGATAAATAGGAACGTCGCCAGTGCGCACGCAAATCGAACAGCGCGCAGCCTTCGGGGGATCATGTAAATGCCTTTTGCTGATGAGATGCTTGAGTGTCGCTCATGGAACGTCGGCAGGCACTCAGGTTTATGCACTAATTTCGCGAGATGCTGAGGGAAATTCCTGAATGCGGAAATGTGAGCGACAGTTTGAATGCAGCGATTCCGTTTGCGTTTGGTTTTTGCGCACGGGGATAATGTGAACATCTCACGACAGAACACAATCCGGAACTCCGGCGAAGCCGCTGCGGCTCACAACTCGCGCACGGACGAGAAGCTCGGGCAAATTGTTCGGGTGTTGCTGGACCACCCCACGGTCGTCATCAGCGGAACAAAACTAGCGGAAGAGATTGGCGCAACGCGGTCTGACGTGTGGCGACTGGTGGAGCAATTGCGCGGGCTCGGAGTCGAAATAACCGGGCACCAGGCAACCGGATATCAGCTGGCGAAGGTCCCGGACCTGCCTTTGCCGGAAGTGCTCGAGCCATCTCTCCGAAACACGATCTTCGCGCGCAAAGTGCATCACTACTTCGGAATCGGATCAACGAACACCGAAGCCATGCAGGCAGCAGCCAATGGGGCGTCCGAAGGAACCGTTTTCCTCGCCGAAGAACAGACAGCGGGCCGCGGACGAGGTGGACACTCGTGGACCTCGCCCCCTTCGACAGGCGTGTATTGCTCGCTAGTTTTGCGTCCGACGTTATCCCCTGCAGACGCGTTAATGCTGTCGCTGATGGCAGGCTTGGCGGTGAAGGCGGCCGTGGAGCAATGCGTGGCGGTGAAGATCGATCTGCGCTGGCCGAATGACTTGATGATCGGCGACAAGAAATTTTGCGGGATCTTGACCGAGATGAACGCGGAGATCACGCGGGTGCGCTATGCGGTGGTGGGGATCGGCGTCAATGTAAACCAGGCGGAGTTTCCGCCGGAGTTGGAGCCGATTGCGACGTCGTTGCGAATTTCCGCCGGGACAGAGCAGTCCCGCGTAAAGCTGACGGCCGCCTTGCTACAATCGCTGGACCGGGAATACCGGGCGCTGCAGGCCGATGTATCCGCTGCGCGCGCAGATATTTTTCGTCGGTTCGAAGAGGCGTCGTCTTATGCGCGGGGAAAGCACGTCAGTGTGGATGAAGACGGCGGCTACGCAGGGGTGACG
>DASTGW010000440.1:0-3423 GCA_035718705.1 Terriglobales bacterium
AGAACAACATCGCCGTCGTGGGCAAACTCGAGGTCAAGCGCGGACGCCACATGAACTGGCTGCGCGTTGACAACTACCATGAGGGCACGCCCGAGAATCCGCAGACGTACTTCCAGCCCGTTCCGTGTCAGCAGTGTGAAAACGCTCCGTGCGAGTTGGTCTGCCCGGTCGGTGCCACGGTTCATAGCAGTGAAGGCCTGAACGACATGGTGTACAACCGCTGCGTCGGCACCCGCTACTGCTCAAACAACTGTCCTTATAAAGTCCGCCGCTTCAACTTCCTGCTCTTCCAGGATTGGGAGACTCCGCAGTTGAAGCTGGCTCGCAACCCCGAAGTCTCGGTGCGCAGCCGCGGCGTGATGGAGAAGTGCACGTACTGCGTGCAGCGCATCACGCACGGAAGAGTTCGCGCCGAGGAAGAAGATCGTCGCGTGGTCGACGGCGAGGTGCTGACGGCCTGCCAGCAGGTCTGCCCGACTGACGCCATCATCTTCGGCGATATCAATGATCCTAAGAGCAAGGTCGTGAAACTGAAGGCGGATGGCCGAAACTATGGCGTCCTTGAGGACCTGAATACGCGACCGAGAACAACTTATTTGGCTGCCGTGTTGAACCCGAATCCGGAGATCCAGGGCGGCGAGCGGGAGCAGCATTCCTAATGAAAGAGAACCGTCAGGTTATCGAGCGGATGGAACCGGTAGTTGCGACCGGGCACACCTTCGCCACCATCACGGACAAGATCAGTTCGATCGTCCTCAACAGCGAGATCTCGCTGGGATGGCTGGCGATGTTGGGGATCTCGGGCTTCGTGATGACCGGATTCCTGGTCGCGGCCACGTACCTGCTCTATCGCGGCACCGGTATTTGGGGCATCAACATCCCGGTCGGCTGGGGCTTCGCCATCGTCAACTTCGTCTGGTGGATCGGTATCGGCCACGCCGGAACCTTCATCTCGGCGATTTTGTTGCTGTTGAAGCAGACGTGGCGCAACTCCATCAACCGCTTCGCTGAAGCGATGACCTTGTTCGCCGTCATGTGCGCTGGCATGTTCCCCGTGCTGCACACCGGTCGTCCGTGGCTCGCATACTGGTTGTTCCCGTACCCGAACACGATGTCGATTTGGCCGCAGTTCCGGAGCCCGCTGGTGTGGGACGTATTCGCGGTCTCCACGTACTTCACCATCTCGCTGGTGTTCTGGTACATCGGTCTCGTGCCCGACATCGCGACCCTGCGTGACTCGGCGCGCAATCCGATCGCCCGCTTTATCTACGGCATGCTTTGCCTGGGATGGCGCGGTTCTGCACGTCATTGGCATCGTTACGAGACGGCGTACCTGCTTCTGGCCGGTCTTTCAACGCCGCTGGTGCTCTCGGTCCACACGGTGGTGTCATTCGACTTCGCCGTCGGCATTGTGCCCGGATGGCACACCACGATCTTCCCGCCCTACTTCGTCGCCGGCGCTATCTACTCCGGCTTCGCCATGGTGCTGGTGCTGGCGATTCCGATTCGCGCTGCTTACAACCTGCGCGACATGATCACCGACCGTCACCTCGAGAACTGCGCCAAGTTCATGCTGACGACGGGCCTGATCGTCGCTTATGGCTACATCCTTGAAACATTCTTCGGCTTCTACAGCAACAACCTGTACGAGAAGTCGATGATGATGAACCGCTACCACGGGTATTACGCGATCGCGTACTGGTCGCTGATCTCGGTCAACATCGGGTTCGTCAATATTCTGTGGTTCAAGAAGATTCGGCGCAGTCCGATCGCCCTGTTCATCGTTTCGGTCATCATCCTGATCGCGATGTGGCTCGAGCGTTTCGTGATCGTCGTCATCAGTTTGCAGAAAGATTTCCTGTCCTCCAGTTGGGGCCTCTACATCCCGACGCGCTGGGACTGGATGACCTACATCGGAACGCTGGGTCTGTTCTTCTTCGCGTTCCTGCTGTTTATTCGCGTGCTGCCGATGATTTCAATCTTTGAAATGCGTGATCTGCTGCCCGCCGCCAAACCAAAACATGTGGAGGTAACACATTGAGCGCGATTCAAGATACCGCTCCTGTTTACGGTTTGATGGCTGAGTTTGAAAGCTCCACCGATATCCTGGTGGCGGCAAAGAAGGCCTATGCCGCGGGTTACCGCAAAATGGACGCCTACAGCCCTCAACCGGTACACGGCTTGAGCGAGGCGATTGGTTTCGAGAAGGATCGCGTCGCGCTCGTTTGCCTTTCTGGCGGCATCCTCGGTCTGCTGACCGCTTACGTCCTTCAGTACTGGATCAACCTGATCGCGTATCCGATTAACATCGCCGGCCGGCCATTGCACTCGTGGCCATCGTTCATCATCGTGACGTTTGAATTGACGATTCTCTTTGGTGGACTCTCGGCCGGCATCGGCATGCTGGCAATGAACGGTCTGCCGACCCCTTATCACCCGGTGTTCAACGTTCCGCAGTTCGCGTTTGTTACGCGCGATCGATTCTTTCTGTGTATCGAGACGGTTGATCCGCAGTTCGACATGGCGAGTACGCGCAGTTTTCTGGAGAGCTTGAATCCTGCCTCCATTGCGGAGGTGCCTTATTAATCGCGTGAGCAAAGTTCGACTCAAGTGTTCAGGACTGTTGCTGCTCGGAACGCTCGGCCTCGCTGGATGCGGTGTGCGTCTCGACATGCACGTGCAGCCGAAGCTTAAGCCCCTGCGCGAGAGCGAATTCTGGGGTGACAGTCGTGGATCGCGTCCGCTGGTGGAGAATACCGTCGCGCGCGGCGATCTTCGCGAAGACACCTACTTCTACACCGGCATGGTCAACGGCAAGGAAGGCGACCAGATGCCATTCGCGGTGACAGAGCAGGTGCTCAAGCGCGGGCAGGAGCGCTTCAACATCTACTGCACTCCGTGCCATTCCCGGACCGGCGATGGCAACGGCATGATCGTACAGCGCGGCTTCCGGCGTCCGCCTTCGTACCAGGACCCGAGGCTCTTGAGCGCGCCGATCGGACATTTTTACGACGTGATCTCGAACGGCTTCGGCGCCATGCCCGATTACGCGGCCCAAGTCACTCCGCATGATCGCTGGGCGATCGCGGCTTACATCCGCGCGTTGCAGTTGAGCCAGCACGCACCGCAAGCGATGGCGGCAGGACAGAACCTGAACGCTCAACCTGCGCAGGGAGAAGGCGGGGAATCGTCGCAGCCGAATTCGGGGGAGAAGAAATAAGTGCACAGCACTCACAAAATTGAACTCGACAAGCTGAGCTACGCGCCTCCGACGGCTGTGCTCCAGAAGTTCCAGAAGACCGCGTGGGGAATGGGCGGCCTGTTCCTGCTCGGAACATTAGCTGCCTTCCTCGTCGACTGGCGTAGCGCGGCGCAGGCGTATCTGCCGGCTTTCATGTTGTTCCTCGGCCTCACGCTTGGCCT
>DASTGW010000441.1:0-5810 GCA_035718705.1 Terriglobales bacterium
CCTGGCGCCACTTCTTTTTCGGCTGATGCAGTGCGGATTGGTGAGATATCGGGCGCGCGATTTGCCGGCCAACGGCCTGTCCATTCATAGCTGATCACGTCGGCAGCCGCCGTTTTGTCGACGGCATCAAGCGTGTTCAAGTCCGGCAAAAGCATGTTGAACCAGGTGTGGGTGCGCTCCTGCTTCCATCCCCAGAGGAAGGCGTAGCTGCCAAGGCATTTCCTGCCGGCATCGCGGATTGAGTGTTCGTAACTTTGGCGGTAGGTGGCAGCCTTTTCGGTGCTGGTCTGTTCGAGTGGTGCACCCCAGCTGGTTTTGGCTCGTTCCCACCAACCAAGCGGACCGAACTCAGTCACCATGTAAGGGCGATCGAGCTTGGTGGCGTTCACGTCTTCTAATAGCGTCGCCATTCCGCCATAGGAATTAATGCCGAGGATGTCGACGTCAGGACAGTACTTCATGAAGTTGATCAACTTGATGTTGTCCTGGCCGGCGCCGGCGATGACTGTCATGGTGGGATGATTCGGGTCGCGGCGGTGGATCTCGCGAGCAATATCGTTCACAGCCTTCCAGATCGCAGGGTCGGTGCCGTCGGCTTCCATCTCATTGCCGATTCCCCACACGAGAATCGCTGGCTCATTCTTGTATTTCTCGACGGCGGCACTGGCACGATCGTACTGGGCTTTCACGGCGACCGCGTGGGCGTAGTTGAAGCCGTGACGCGGCGGTTCCATGGCCAGGCCGGCGGCGATGGTGATGCCCAGCGCGTTCGCTTCCTTCAGAAGGCTGGTTGTTTCAAACTCGTGAACACTCCAGGTCCGAACCGAATTTCCACCAAGCTTCTTGAGCAAGTCGAGATGCCCGTGTCCTGCGGCGCCGTTCACATAGCAGGGCTTGCCAGCCCGAGTGAGTTGCCATCCTTGTTCGACCTTTTTGACTTTCACAGGAACTGCGGCTGCAAAGGAGTAGGCGGCCACAGCGCATACCAGAACGAAGAAAGCTGAAAAGCGTAGTCGCATGCAAAACATTCTGCCACGCACGTTAGACTGGGGTCTGTGCAGCAGATCACGATCAAGCCGTACGATCACGTGTTCGTCCTGACGGGCGCTGGAGTAAGTGCCGAGAGTGGCATTCCTACGTTCCGCGATGCAAACGGACTCTGGCGCGGATATCGCTTTGAAGAAGTGGCATCGCCACAGGCGTGGGCGGCTGATTCGCGGGTGGTATGGGATTTTTATTCCATGCGGCGGAGTGTAGCCGCAAAGGCAACGTCGAATCCGGCTCACAAGGCTTTAGCCGATCTTGAGCGAAAGCTTGGCGATCGCTTCCTGCTAGTCACGCAGAACGTGGACAATCTCCATGAGCAAGCTGGATCCACAAGAGTGGTCCACATGCACGGAGAGCTTTTCAAGAGCCGATGCGAGCGTTGCACACGAGAACCATTCCAGGATGAAGGACTTTACGAGCAGCCGACCGAGATACCGCGGTGCGAGTCCGGCGGCAGGATTCGTCCGCACATCTGCTGGTTTGGTGAGATGCCTTTCGAGATGGACCGTATCTATTTCGAACTAGAGCGCGCGACCGTGTTTGTGTGCGTAGGCAGTTCGGGAGTGGTGTACCCTGCGGCAGGTTTTGTGCAGGCGGTGCGCGGAACTGCTCGCACGTATTACGTGGGACCGGAAGCCCCGGAGAACGCGCCCATCTTCGATGAAGTGATTGCCGGCAAAGCGGGAGAGGTGTTGCCGGGCCTATTTAAAACGGAATGAAGAGAGCTGCCGTTGCAGGCAGCCCTCTCGTGCTTAGCGAAGCCACCTTAGCAAATCGAGTTTGAGCGAGCCGAGCGCGGTTCCGAGTGGGCGAAGAGTGTCCGGACGTCCGATGCTCATGGTGACGTGATCGCCGGCGGCCATTCCGCCGAGCATCTGGAAGATCACATTGTTGCCGAGACGATCAAATGCTGTGCCGATTGCCATCGGTCGTCCAACCAGATCGCCGAACGGACCGAAATTGGTTGGATTCGCGATGATCGGATGCGCCACACCTTTGCCGATCAGCAGCAGGTCGTAGTCGAGTTCCAGCAGAGAATTGATTCCCCACGGATAGTACTGCGGGTTTTTCGCTAGTCTGATGTCATTGATCTCAACGTAGAAAAGCGAAATGGTCGGTCCGCCCTGGGAGATTGGCAACGGGGTAGGTGGAATTGCCAAGGGCAGCTCTGCCACTGCAGGCCATGCGAAAACATGTACCTCAAGCAGATCGCGCCTCAGTTTGCCACCGTTGATAGAGGAAGGTGACTTGTATCGGACTCTTCCTTCCAGGTTGGGAGGAAGTGTCGGCAAACTCGTGGCCAGGATCCCGTTCAGGATCCCCTCTGCCAGCATATCGACAGAAATGAGAGGAAATGGCACTGCGGCAGCAGGAACATCCGCCAATGCTGATCCAGCTGCTACGGCACCTGCGGTTTTCAGGAAATTACGACGATTGAATGAATCCATGCAGCCTCCTGAGGGTTTGCTATGAGAGCCCATGGGATGTCAGCGGGAAGGATGTCACGTCGGCGGCGTTAGTTGAATATCAGGAAGACAAAGATCCGAGGGTATATCCCGAATCGGGAGGCAGGCAGGCTAAGAGAGTACGACTACTCTTGATCGCGCCAGTTTCGGCCGACACCAATTTCCACGACCAGCGGCACGCGCAATGGATGTACTTGCTCCATGCGTTCCCGCACCAGAGCTTTCATCTCATTGACCTCATCTTCGGGAACTTCGAAGACGAGTTCGTCGTGGACCTGAAGCGTCATGCGCGATTTCAGCTTGCGTTCGCGTAGATCTGAATCGAGGCGGATCATGGCCAGCTTGATGAGGTCGGCGGCGGTTCCCTGAAGAGGCGTGTTCATGGCGGTGCGCTCGGCGAAGCCGCGGAGGTTTGGGTTGCGCGAATCGATGTCGGGCAGCGGACGCACACGACCGAACATGGTCGTAACCTTTTTGTCGTGATGCGCCTGCTCGACAATCTGGTCGAGCCACTTGCGCACGCCGGTGTACTTCGCGAAATACGCTTCGATGAACTGCCGGGCTTCCTTCTGTTCGATGCCGAGTACCTGGGCGAGACCAAAGGGCGTTTGTCCGTAGACGATACCGAAGTTCACAGCCTTGGCACGGCGACGATGCTCGGCGTTGATCAGCATAGGGGGCACGCCGAACACTTGCGCGGCAGTGAGTGTGTGGATGTCTTCGCCGCGGCCGAATGCCTCGACCAGCAGCGGATCTTCCGAGAAATGCGCCAGCAGTCGTAGCTCGATCTGAGAGTAGTCGGCCGAGAGAATCACGTGGCCGGGTTCGGCTATGAAGGCGGCGCGGATCTCACGGCCCAACTCAGTGCGAATTGGAATGTTCTGCAGGTTTGGATTCTTCGATGACAGGCGTCCCGTTGCCGTGTTCGTCTGGTCGAAGGTGGTGTGCAGCCGCTTCGTGCAGGAGTTCAGCAGCGTGGGAAGGGCGTCGACGTAGGTTGATTTCAGCTTCGTCAGTTGGCGGTATTCAAGCACGAGACGCGGAACGTCGTGCGTCAGGGCGAGTTCCTGGAGGACGTCTACGGCGGTCGAGATCGTTTTGCCTTTGCCATATTTCACCGGTTTGGGCAGGTTCAGCTTGTTGAAGAGAACATCGCCGAGCTGCTTCGGCGAATTGATGTTGAACTCCATGCCGGCGAGTTCGTGGATCTGCTTCGCGACTGCATTCGCGTCTTGATCCAGGCGCTTTGACATCTTCGCCAGAACGTCACAATCGATCTTTACGCCAGCCTCTTCCATGCGCGCCAGCACCGGCACGAGCGGGAGATCGATGGAGTCGTAGGTCTGGCGAAGATTATTGGTTTCGACTTCATCTCGAAGAAGCGAAGCCAGGCGCTGGGTGATGTCGGCTGATTCCGGAAGCGCGCCACTGAGCTTCAGGTTGAAGCGGCGAAGCGCAACTTCGGGTAGCGTGTGACTCGAGTACGTCGGGTCGAGCAGGTAGGAGTAGAGAACGGTGTCGTCATCAACGCCTTGCAGTTCAATGCCGCGGTCGCGCATCGCGTGGAGTGCCGACTTGAAATCGTGAACGACTTTGGAAACCTTTGGATCGGCGAGTGCTTTCTTGAGCCGCTCACCGGCTGAACTGTCGAGCGCCACACTGCTGGCGGTGTTCGGGGCAGCGGAAATGGCGACCATCTGAACCTTGGGAGATTCAACCGGTGCAGCGGCAAGAGTCAGTTGTCCCTGCGCTTCGTTCTCTTCCGGTTCGTCTTCCGCGGGGGCTGGCGCGGCGCCGATGGATTCAATCGCGAGTGCGAGCAGCCCATTTTTAGGCAGCGCTTTTAAGACTTTCTCTACGTCCGCTGCTGATTTCGCCTCCGTGTATTCGGTCTGGCTCTCGTCCACGCCCGAAACCAGATCCTTCAGGAGCGACGTCATTTCGAGTTCAGTAAACAGATCGCGAAGCGCGAGGTTGTCGGGTTCACCCATGCGCATCGTTTCCGGGTGGAATTCGACGGGCACATTGCAGTCGATGGTGACCATCTCGCGGCTGAAGAGAATGGTGTCGCGGTTGTTCAGCAGCGACTCGCGATAGGTCTTCTTCTCTACGTCAGCAGCATGATCGAGCAGGTTGTCGAGAGAGCCGAATTTCTGGATCAGGTCAACGGAACCTTTGTCGCCGATGCCGGGCGCGCCGGGTACGTTGTCGATGGAATCGCCCCGGAGGGCCATGATGTCGATCACGCGCTCGGGCGGAACGCCGAGGATCTCCTCGACTTTGCGGGAGTCGCAGATGAGGTTGTCCTTCGGCGGGTTGAGCACGCAGACGCGGTCGTTTACGAGCTGCAGCATGTCCTTGTCGCTGGAGACGACGTAGACTGGAAAACCGCTGTCCGCAGCCTTTTTCGCCAGCGTGCCAATGACGTCGTCGGCCTCGAAGCCAGGCATTTCGAGGATCGGAATGCGATAGGCAGCGAGAGCACGACGGATGTACGGGACTTGCTGTGCCAGATCGGGCGGCATCTCCGATCGGTTCGCCTTGTAGCCCTTGTACTCGATCTCCTGGAAAGTTTGCGTCTTGAGATCGAACTTCTTGACGGCCTTGACTTCGTCAGCCTTGGTGTCGCGAAAGGTGGGACCGGCGGTATCGAAGATCGCGGCAATGAATTCGGGATTAAAGTCGTCGCGCAGCTTGCGCAGCATGTTGATGAACACATAACTGGCGCTGGTCGGAACACCGGTCTTCGTGGACATGGAGCGCTGGCGAGCCATCGCGTGATAGGCGCGGAAGATGAAGGAATACGAGTCGATGAGGAAGACGCGGCCCTTCTTCTCCGCGTCGGCGGGAACCTTGGCGATGTAAGCAGGTGCTGGCGGCGCAGTTTCGGTGGCGACCGCAGCGTCAGACGGCGCGGATTTCTTCTTCGGGGGCAAGAGAAAATTTTAACAGGGGAAACGGGGAATCTGGATGGCGGAGCTACTCAGACTTTTTTACTGTGGCGATGATCTTGCCTTTCGCGACTTGGGCACGAATGTCACTGCCGGCCTGCACCTGGGCTGCGTCTTTCACGAGATTTCCGCCGGCATCGAAGACCAAAGCGTAGCCGCGCTCCAGGATGTTCGTCGGCGAGAGCGCCTGGAGTTGCGCAGTGAGATGGTTCAGGCGTGCACGTTTTGTTCCGAGGCCAGTGCGCATGGCGACTGCCATGGTGGAGCTGTGGGTATCGAGCTGCTTGTGAAAGTAGTTTAGACGAAGTCGCAGGTCTAAGTGACGCAGGCGGGTTGCGGCTACATC
>DASTGW010000442.1:0-5724 GCA_035718705.1 Terriglobales bacterium
CAAGGAAATCCAGTTCTCGCCTTCGCGCGTGCTGATGCAGGATTTCACCGGCGTTCCCGCCGTCGTCGACCTCGCCGCCATGCGCGACGCCGTCAAGCGCCTCGGCGGAAATCCCTCGCTCATCAATCCGATTCAGCCCGCGGAACTCGTCATCGACCACTCGGTTCAGGTCGACGAATTCGGCACTGCCAAGGCTTTCGACCTCAACGCCGAACTCGAGTTCCTGCGCAACAAAGAGCGCTACGCCTTCCTGCGCTGGGGACAGACCGCCTTCGAGAACTTCGCCATCGTCCCACCCGACACCGGCATCGTTCACCAGGTCAACCTCGAGTACCTCGCGCGCGTCGTCTTCGTGAACAAGCGCGGCGAAGCCTATCCCGACACGCTTGTCGGTACCGACTCCCACACCACCATGATCAACGGACTCGGCGTGCTCGGCTGGGGCGTCGGCGGCATCGAAGCCGAGGCCGCCATGCTGAATCAGCCGGTGTCCATGCTGATCCCGCAGGTCATCGGCGTGCGTCTCAGCGGCAAGCTGCGCGAAGGATCTACCGCCACCGACCTTGTGCTCACTGTCACCGAGATGCTCCGCAAGGAAGGCGTCGTCGGCAAGTTCGTCGAGTTCTTCGGACCATCGCTGCACACGCTACCGCTCGCCGATCGCGCGACCATCGCCAACATGGCTCCCGAATATGGCGCCACCTGTGGCATCTTCCCCGTCGACAGCGAAACGCTCGCCTATCTCCGCATGAGCGGACGCTCCGCCGACCAGGTCGCACTCGTCGAGGCCTACTGCAAAGAGCAGGGTATGTTCCACGAAAAGGGTCACGCCGAAGCCACTTACACCAAAGTCCTCGACCTCGATCTCGCCTCGGTCGAGCCCAGCGTCGCCGGACCCAAGCGTCCACAGGATCGCGTGACGCTCTCGCACGTTGGCTCTTCCTTTAAAGAAGCTCTCCCCAGCTTGATGAAGTCCGCCACCAAGCCCGTCAACACCGCTGGCGGCGAAGTCGACGGCGATGTCCGCAAGCACCTCAAGCACGGCTCCGTCGTCATCGCGGCAATCACCAGCTGTACCAATACCTCGAACCCCAGCGTCATGCTTGCCGCCGGTTTGCTGGCCAAGAAGGCCGTCGAGAAGGGTCTCGAAACTCCGCCGTGGGTCAAGACTTCGCTCGCCCCAGGCTCCAAGGTCGTCACCGAGTACTACCAGCAGGCCGGACTGCTCCCTTATCTCGAGAAGCTGAAGTTCCACGTCGTTGGCTACGGATGCACCACCTGCATCGGCAACTCCGGTCCGCTGCCCACCGAAGTCTCCGACGTCATCTCCGACCGCGAACTGGTCGTCGCCTCCGTCCTCAGCGGCAACCGCAACTTCGAAGGTCGTATTAACTCTGAAGTTAGAGCCAATTATCTGATGTCGCCTCCGCTCGTGGTTGCCTTCGCTCTCGCTGGACGCATCGACTTCGATCCCGTCAACGAGCCGCTCGGCAACGGCAAAGATGGCAAGCCCGTCTACCTCCGCGACATCTGGCCTTCGCAGAAGGAAGTCGAAGACACCATCCTCAAGTCCGTACAGGCGTCTCAGTACAAGAAGACCTACGACGAAGTCTTCAATGGTGATCATCGTTGGCAGGGTCTCGACGTCCCCAGCGGCGAAACTTTCACTTGGGGCGCCGATTCCACCTACATCAAGAAAGCGCCGTACTTCGACGAAATGACGCTCCAGACGGGCAAGATCACGGAAATCAAGAATGCCCGTGTGCTCGCCAAACTCGGCCACTCCATCACCACTGATCACATCTCGCCCGCCGGATCCATCAAGCCCGACTCGCCTGCCGGCAAATACCTGATCGCGCATGGCGTGTCAGTGAAAGACTTCAACTCTTACGGCTCGCGTCGCGGCAACCATGAAGTCATGGTGCGCGGCACGTTTGCCAACACTCGCATCCGCAACAAGATGGTTCCCAACCGCGAAGGCGGTTTCACGCGCCACGTTCCCAGCGGCGAAGAAATGACCATCTTCGACGCCGCCATGCGCTACATCGACGAAGGCGTTCCCACCGTCATTCTTGCCGGCAAGGAATACGGCTCAGGTTCCTCGCGCGACTGGGCCGCAAAAGGCCCGGCGCTGCAGGGTGTGAAGGCCGTCATCGCCGAAAGCTTCGAGCGCATTCACCGTTCGAACCTGGTTGGCATGGGCATTCTGCCGCTGCAGTTCCAGGAAGGCCAGGATGCGGATTCGCTGAACCTCACCGGCGACGAGCAGTTCGACATCGTCGGCGTTCCGGCTCTGCTCGACAACTACAAGCCCGCAAGCCAGGTGACGGTTCGCGCCAAGGACGGCGACGGCACCGCACGTGAGTTCAAGTGCACGCTACGCATCGACACGCCGCAGGAAGTCCTCTACTACAAGCACGGAGGCATCCTGCAATACGTCCTGCGTCAACTCCTCGCGGGCAAAGCGACCAGCAGCGGCCAGTAGCGCAGCTCAAAAGAAGTTGTAGGGCGAGCAATCCTGCTCGCCCTTTTTCATTGCTGCAACGAGGTCATGCTGAGGAGGGCTTAAGCCCGACGAAGCATCTCTGTACTTCGTCGGCTGATGCGCTCAACACTAACCTGTCCCTTCGGCCATGTCCCTTTTCCACCTCCCAACGTAATTTGCCCACCTCCCCACCGTTCCGCAAAGATGCGCCGCATGACATCCCAATCCCTCGGCCGCAACTCCACCAAGCGTCGTACCAGCCGTATCGGCATGATGGCCAAGATCGGCGTTGCCGGAACCGACAAGCTCGGCCAGCAATTCAGCGTTTCGGGAAAAGCCACCAGCCTCAATCATCACGGTGCCGCATTGGTTGTACCGTGCCAGGTACCGGTCGGCGCGGTCATCACCCTGCGCAATTCCCAGAAAGAAGAAGCCGTCGCGCGCATCGTCGCCCATATCGGCGGGCACGCCGGCACCCACACTTACGGTGTCGAGTTCCTTGCTGATGCCGCCGGTTTCTGGGGAATCACGTTTCCAACTTTGCAGAACTGATGCGAAATCCCGTAACCAAAGGTCGGTATCAACACTGTCCCGACGTGCGGCATCCGGCAAGAAATCGCTCCCGTTCTCACTGCAATCAAAAGTAAAGTTCATGTTGCCGGTTGCCCTTCTGGCGCCTGCTTCGTCAGCTTTACCGAGCGAGGTTCACGTGCCGACCGATCCTTTGAAACAGCCTCAACGTCTCTGGCCCCGTTGGCTTATCGCCGGATCTAAACCCGTACGCGTCGATCTCGGACCTGCCGGTTCCGGTGTCCTGGTTGATATCGGTGGCGGCGGTATTCGCGTGCAGTCGCTCGCTCCCTTGAAACGCGGTGCTGAAATGCCCGTGAAGTTGGAGATCCCCGACAAGTACGAGCCCATCCAGTGCACCGGAATTGTGGTTTGGTCGAAGCCCAATGGTGCGGCCGGAATTCGCTTCACGACGATTTCGGAATCGCAGAAGATCAACTTGCGCTCCTGGCTTGAGGACCTCGAAAAGGCCGCGACTTCACCGTCCGATCCTCAGCAGTACGACGAGTTCACCAGTGTCGTTTCCAAGATTCGCGCTTCGCAGCTGAATAACGCCGATGCACTCAATTTCATCCTGAAGCGTGTTTCCGAAGTCACCACGGCCAGTGGTGCAGCCATCGCCCTCGGTACTCCGGAAAACATGGTCACTCTGGCTGCAGTCGGGATCGCCGCCGAAGTCGGCTCACAGGTTCCTCCCGGCAAAGGACTCAGCAGCGAAGCGGTGCTTCGCCGCAAAATCGTTCACTGCCAGAACACCAAGAATGATCCGCGCGTGGGAGCCAATGCTCCGTTCGGATCGGCCGCGATTCTGCCGCTCATCGTAGGCGGGGAAGTTCGCGGAACGCTCGAAGCCTTCTCGCCTCGCACCTACGCATTCGATACCACCGCCATCGACAATCTCGAGAAGCTCGCTGACGCCGTCGTGTTTGTGACGTATGGCATCGTTACCCAGCGGCGTTTGTTAGCAGCGAAAAGTCCAAGCTCGGCGCCGCCTTCAACTATTTCGACCACCACTTCCGCGGCGAGCCCGACACCCGTTGCTCCGGCGCGTCCTGCTGCGGTTACTCCAGTCAGACCTCAGCCAACCGCCGCTTCCGCACCACTCGCAGCCGCAAGTTCAGCTACCTCTTCGTTCGCGACTCCGATGGCAAGCACCGCTCCGGCGACTGCGCCTGTTGCTCCTCCCCGCCCGACGCTAACGCAGCCTAAACACGCTCCCACTCCACGCGCGCATGATTCGCATGCTCATCTGCCGCGCGTGAGTGAGTCCGAACCACCACGCCAGCAACCTCCGCGCAAGACCCCGGTTATTACCTATGCGGAACCGGCACGCGAAGGTTCCAGCACAAAGTGGATCGCCCTGGTTTTCGTTCTATTATTCGGCGGCGCTGCAGGTTGGTATTTCCTGTTGCGGCCGAAGTCGCATTCGGCCGCCGCGAGTACGCCCGTTCCGAGCGTCAGCGAACCTGCGACGACCGCTTCTGAGATTCACAGCGTCGAGCCGCAATCGGCGGCGCCATCAGCTCCAGTCGAGGTAGCGTCAGCTCCCGCGCCAGCCAGAGAAGTTGCTCTTCACACTCCTGCTCCGACTTCGGCAAAAGAGATACCGGCAGCGAAGTCCGAGAAGTCGATCGAGAAGAAACCGGCGACACCACCAGTGAAGGCCGAGAAGACTGCACCAGAACCGCCGAAGCCTGCGCCGATTGTTTTGTCGGCCAGCAACGGACGCCCTCCTGTTCACGATACTTCGAAAGATCCGATCGCCGCTCCCGTGACATTTGGCGCGACGGGGAACATGTCCGCCGTTGCACTGCCATCCACCTCAGCCGCGCCTAAGCTGGCCGCAAGTGCAATCAGCCAACGTAGCGGCGGCAACCTCGTTAAACGTGTGAGCCCGGTATACCCGCAACGCGCTCGTTCCATGGGAATACAAGGTGTTGTCGAACTCCACGTTCGCATCGGGAAAGAGGGCAATGTCGCCGACGTTCGCCGCACCAGTGGCAACGCCATCCTCGGCGACGCCGCCATCGACGCCGTCCGTAAATGGCACTACGAACCCATGCTCCTCAACGGGCAACCCGTGGAGTTCGAGACCAACGTCTCCTTAAAGTTCGACATCGCTAAATAGTCATAGGACTGGTCGTACAGGCCACCCCGCGACTTCAGTCTTGTTTCCTCGATTTCCGCCTTGGTCAGCCCACGACTTTTGTCGTGATACCTCGATTGCGCCTTGGTCAGCCCACGGCTTTAGCCGTGGTACCCGTCATCCGAGATAAATGTCAGATCATGCTGACGCTATGCGTTCTTCGCGCTTACTAACGCGAAGCGTCCTTAACGTCAGCTTTTCCGTTCCGCCAGGACTACCCACCCCGGGTGTTTTCCCCTCGTTTCCTCTGTGTCTCTGTGCCTCTGTGGTGAGATTTATTTTCGGAGATTTGGCATAGTCCCCCATCGAAATTGCTACTCTGAAAATAGGGAGCAAAAGAAGTAGTAATCAGTGTTTAGCATTGAATCATTTGAAACCGAGAACCGATCACCGATAACCGATAACCAGCAAGCGAGGATGTTCACGACCAAATACCAACTACTAATTACTAACTACTGGCCGTGGCCGCTGGCTGCTGGCCGCTAACTGCTGCATTTACAATATTTTAGGCCTTAACTTCTTT
>DASTGW010000443.1:0-3157 GCA_035718705.1 Terriglobales bacterium
AAGCGCGATCATGGTGTCGCGTCCCCAGTCGCCGAACCAGTGATAACCGGCAATGATCGTCTTCAGTGAACCGCGTTGCGCAATGAACTGGTCGGCCGCTGTGCACAGCGATTGAACGAACTCATCCACTACTGGCGCGGCACTTACGATGGCCTTTCGCCTTGCAAGTTCCGCACGCTCCAACTCTCCAGCCTCACTGACGTCGTGCTTCTCGGTGGAAGCGATCACAACTGCGAACGAATCCTTCGCGACGTCGAAAGTCAGTGTTAACGGCTGGAAGAGATCTTCGTGGAAATCGAGTCCGCGGCGGTGTTCTTCCGCGTATTCAAAGTTCCGATACCACTCGCCCGTCGCACCGCCGTTCACCGCATTGTGTGCGAGATGAAGAGTGGGGAGCCCAACGTAAGGAGTGATACTGGCCAATCCAGATGTGACTTCTACGTGTCCATTGATCGCGCCATTCTCGTGCGTGGTGGAATGAAAGTCGCGAAAGGCGATCAGCGGACGCAGTTCCAGTTTGCAGTCATCAGGCGCATTGCTCACGCGATATTGCACGACAGTGGTGTTCTCGCCTTGCACCATGAACACCGATTTCTCAATCGTGACCTTGCCCACCTTGTAACTGAAGATCGGGAACGGATCGAGGCGAAACTCGGTCAAGAACTGGAATCCCTGTGGATGAACCACCCCGGGGTACTGATTGGCAGAAAGGTCAAAGCGGTCACCATTGATGACCAACGTTTCTTCCAACTTTGAGAGCAATACAACTCGACCGACCGGAGGCTTGGTCGCTGCGGTCAGAAGTGCATGGTAGCGGCGCGTATTCAGCCCGATGATGGTGGAGGAAGCGAACCCACCGAGTCCGTTGGTTTCCAGCCATTCGCGACTGGTTGCGGCAGGGAGATCGCGGCAGACATCTTTCCCGAAGTTGATCATGATCAACTCGCCGCCGAAACTGCCGCTTCGTCGCGTTTGGGTGTCTCACTCGTCTGCAGCTTCTGGATGTGCTTAGTCCCGTGCTCGCCAAAGTTTACGAATTGCACCAGGTCCTTGGAGAAGAACAAGTCGAGCGTCCAATCGAGGGCCACACGTAGTTTCTTTTCAAACCGCGGCAGTTTGCTGAGGTAAATGCTGCGCCACATCCACCAGGCAAAGAACCCGGAGAAGTTGACGCCGAAGATTCTTGCCACCCCGCAACGATGCCCAATAGAAGCAAGCTGGCCGATCGTCTTGAAGCGGAATTGCTTCTTTTCTTGGCCACGCAGATGCGCCACGACATTCTTCGCCGTAGTCCGCGCTTGTCGGATCGCATGTTGCGCCGTCGGCGGGCAGAATTTTCCTGTTGTAACGTCAGGAACCAGCGCGCAGTCCCCAAGTGCCCATACGCCCGGACGATCCGCGACTTCCAACTTGTCGCTGACTACAACGCGTCCGTGATCGCTCTTACATGGCAGCATCTTGATCAGCGCGTGCGGAGTGGTGCCGGCGGTCCAGATTAGAGTTCGACTTTCGATGCTCATGCCATTGTTCAACGTCACCACGTGACCGTCGTACCCGGTCACGCGCGTGTTGGTCATGATCTCCACGCCCCGCTCTTTCAGCTTCTTCTGCGTGTAAATGCCGAGGTGCTCGCCCAGTTCCGGAAGGATGACGTCACCGGGATGAATCAGCACCAATCGCAGATCGCTTTCTTTGATATGGCGAAAATATTTCAGCGAATCACGAAGGAAGTCGTTGATGGAAGCGATTGTCTCAACCCCAGCAAAACCGCCTCCGGCCGTGACAACCGTCAATAGCGGGCGACGCACGTTTTCCCCACATTCGGTGTCCGCCTCTTCCAGGATCGCGATCAGCCGGTTGCGCAGGTTGACCGCGTCTTCGAGCGATTTCATGGTGATGGCGTTTTCTTCAAGCCCGGGAAGTCCGAAGAAATTCGTCGTGCAGCCGAGTGAGAGCACCACCTGGTCAAACTCGTGCACATGCTCGTGGCGATCAAGGCCGTGCAACACGGAGAGCGTTTTCTTGTCGAGGTCAACGCTCTGTATTTCGCCCGCGATGAAATTTACTTTGCGCAACAGCTTGCGGATGGGATTCACGATCGTGGTGAGATCGAGGTCACTGGCCGCCACTTCATGCAGCATCGGTGTGAACAAGATGAAGTTCTCGTGGCTGATCAGCGTGATCTCGACGTTCGGATCCTTCGCCAGCCGCTTTTCGAGTTCGATCGCGGTGTACACGCCGCCAAATCCGCCGCCGACAATTGCAATTCGATGTGGTGTTCCCATTGCTACCTCTTTAGCCGATCCTGGTTTCAGCCCTATGATTCGCCACTCCGCCCGCCGTTACAACGTCCTGAAAATTAATCTCCGACCGCTACCGCATTCACATGGTTCTTGCGATGGTTTTTATGATGATGCTGGTGCTCACCGCTCTGGATGAGCAATTTCGCTACCAGTGCCGTCCAGCCGGTCTGATGATTGGCGCCGATCCCCGCCCCGTTGTCGCCATGGAAGTATTCGTGGAAGAGCACCAGGTCCTTCCAGTGCGGGTCCGTTTGGAACTGCTGGATCCCGCCTGCAACCGGCCTATGTCCGTTTGCGTCACGAAGGACGATCCGGCTCAAGCGGCGTGAGATTTCCGCCGCCACCTCATTCAAGTTCATCATCTTCCCACTGCCAGTAGGACATTCCACTTTGAAGCTGTCCCCCAGGTAGTGATGGAACTTCTGCAGCGACTCCACCAGCAGGAAGTTCAGCGGGAACCAGATCGGACCACGCCAGTTAGAGTTCCCACCAAACAGCCCGCTGTTTGATTCAGCCGGCTGATACTCCACTCGGAAGAGATGGCCATCGAATTCAAGCTCATACGGATGCCGATCCGCCGAGTGCACCTTCGATAAAGCGCGGATTCCGTAATCAGAAAAGAACTCACTCTCATTCAGCATGTACTCGAGCACGCTGCGCAACTGCCGCCCGTTGCAGATCGAGAGCAGCAGTCTCTCGCCATGACCCGGCTTCTCCATCGCGGCGATGTTGTCCGTAAGGTCCGAGCGGTTCTCTAGGAACCAATCCATCCGGCGTTTGAAGCCTTCGAACTTATCGAGCCAGTTGGAGTCGAGCAATTCCACGGCGAACAGCGGAATCAGTCCGACCATGGA
>DASTGW010000444.1:0-3328 GCA_035718705.1 Terriglobales bacterium
AACGCCGACAGCTTGAAGAAGTAGTTTTCTTCAGTCACCGTCTCTGTCGGTCTGCCGCACTCCGGACACGGTGCTCCCGGTCCGGCGGCATCGACGAACAATTCGTCATACACGCAATACTGTCCCGTGTACGAGCCCTTGTAGATGAACCCCTTGTCGCGCAGAATCCGGAACAGCGCCTGCACGCTCTTCTTATGACGATCTTCCGTCGTGCGAATGAAATCGTCATACGTAATTCCCATGCGGTCCCACGTGGCCTTGAAGTGGTTCGCTACGTCGTCGGCGAGTTGCTGCGGGTCGATCCCGGCCGCGTTTGCGGCGCGCTCGATCTTGATGCCGTGCTCGTCGGTGCCGGTAAGGAAGTACACGTCCTTGCCGAGCATGCGTTGGCGCCGGGCGACGGTGTCGCACACGATCGTCGTGTACGCATGCCCAATGTGCGGCCGCGCGTTCACGTAATAAATCGGGGTTGTGAGATAGAACGTGCTATCCATTCTGCTGATCCAAGTAAATCCTCATGGCTTCCTGCATTACCGTCTTTAACGGCACGGCATGCTCGGAAGCGATGCGCCGGCAATCTTCATACTCCGGCGCGTAATTTGTGACCGTGCCATTCAAGTTCGCCACCTTCATGCGAACCTCACCCCACGGCGTTTTGACGGCAACAGCCCGACGCATCAGTACCTCGCGACGCTCCTCGCGCATTCGGATACCCAGCGTCGTCGTCTCGGCAAAGATAATTTTCGACAACTTCTGCGTTTCTTCCGTCCGAGCGAGCACCGTGAGCAGCATCCCCGGACGCCCTTTCTTCATTTGCACCGGCGTTCCAAAAACGTCGAGCGCACCAGCATCCATCAGGCGATCCATCACGTAGCCGAATACCTGCGGATTCAGATCGTCGATGTTCGCTTCCAGCACGGAAATCACTTCCGGAGCGTTAACGTTCGTCGGCGCCATCGAGTCACCAACCGTGACGCGCACCACGTTCGGCTGACCAGGAAGTTCGCGCGTACCTGCTCCGTATCCAGCTTTACTGATCTTGTACGCCGGCACCGACCCATAGCGCGTGACCAGCGTCTTTAGGATCGCCGCGCCCGTCGGAGTCGTCAGCTCTTTCTGAATGCTCGATGAATAAACGGGCACGCCACTGAGCATCTCGACGACCGCCGGCACCGGAACCGGAAGCGTTCCATGCGCGCATTGCACCGTACCTCCGCCAACGTTCACCGGCGTGCACACCCACTCATCGACTTTCAAAGCTTCACTCGCGACCGCTGCGCACACGATATCGACGATCGCATCCACCGCACCGACTTCATGGAAGTGAATCTTCTCGAGCGTGGAGTTGTGGATCTTCGCCTCCGCCTCGCCCAGCGCCTGAAAAATCGCCAGCGCCCGCACCTTCACGCTTGCATCCAGCTTTGCGCTCGAGATGATCGAGTGAATCTCACTCAGACTCCGGCCATGCTTGTGTGGCACGTGTTGGTGTGGGGCGGACACTCCTGTCCGCGACTCTTCGTGCTGATGCGAATGTGTGTGCTCGCCATGCGAATGTTCATGACTATGCGAATGCGATTTTCCCGCAGCGTGCCCCTCCGCCGGTCCTTCCTTTTCCTCCCCCACCCACACATCCACTTTGGTCGCCGCGATCCCGCTGCGCATCACCTTCGAAACTTGCAGCCTGGCGCCCAGGTTAAGCGCCTTCACCGCTTCCTCGAGCAGCACCACCGACACCCCGGCATCCACCAAAGCGCCGACAAACATGTCGCCGCTGATACCAGAAAAACATTCAAGATACGCAATGCGCATGAAGAGCAACCGTCACAGAGCCGCAGGTCCAGGAGTCAGCTGGCAGCAAGATCTTTCGCCAAGATTTCCTCTGTGCCTCTGTGTCACTGTGGTGAAGCAAGCCAATCCTTCATCATAGGGTTCGCCTCCAGATGCGTCAAACCAACCGCTCCGTTTATAATCGCTGTTTCTTCAGCAGCTTACGGGGATTCCAGTCACTTGTACCGACATTTCCAGCAAGTCCTGATCGAGCACGTCCGCAACTTCCTGCGCCAGCACTTCCAGGTGGAACTCGACAACATCGTTTGCGAGCAGCCGCCGAAGGTTGAATTCGGCGAGTACGCCCTTCCGCTCTCCTTCGAACTCGCCAAGAAGTTGCGCAAGGCTCCGCGCAAGATCGCCGAAGAGATCGTCGCCTCGATCGGCCCCATCCCCGGATTCGAAAAGCTCGAGGTCGCCGGCGCCGGATACATCAACGCGCGTCTCAGTCGCGCCGAAGCCGTGAAGTCGATTCTCTCCGGCGATGCACCGGCTCCCACGCATACCGAGAAGGAAAAGATTCTCGTCGAGCACAGCTCGATAAATCCCAATAAGGCCGCGCACATCGGTCACCTGCGCAACGCCATCCTCGGCGACACCTTCGTTCGCCTGCTGCGCGAGAGCGGTTACCCGGTCGACGTGCAGAACTACATCGACAACACCGGCGTGCAGGTGGCCGACGTCGTGGTTGGCTTCCGCGAGGTCGAGAAGAAGTCAAAAGCGCAGATTGAGCAGCTGATCAAATCGAAACATTTCGACTACGTTTGCTGGGACGTCTACGCGCGCGCCTCGCAGTGGTACGAGCAGGACAAAGCCAACCTGAAGAAGCGTCTCGACACGCTGCACGCCATCGAGCAGGGCAACAACGAAATCGCCGAACTCGCGGACCTGATCGCCACGGCCGTCCTGCGCCGCCATCTCGAAACCATGGAGCGGCTCTCGATCGAGTACGACTTCCTGCCGCGCGAGAGCGAAATTCTGCACCTCCACTTCTGGGACCTCGCATTCAAGCAGATGGTTGAGAAGGGCGTGCTCACGAAGGAAGAGCATGGCAAGAACGCCGGATGCTGGGTGATGCGCCGTCCCTCGGCAGCAGGGAAGAGCGAAGCCGAACTGACCGACGATGACCAGAAAGTCATCGTGCGCTCGAATGGCACCGTCGGCTATGTCGGCAAAGACATCGCCTACCACCTATGGAAGTTCGGCAAACTCGGCCGCGACTTTGGCTACAAGAAGTTCTTCCGCTATCCAAACGGCAAAGACGTCTGGATCTCCGCCGACGAAGGCGAGAAAGATCATCCTCATTTCGGCGACTCGGCCGCCATTTACAACGTGATCGACACGCGCCAGTCGGAGGCCCAGAACAGCGTCATCGACGCGCTCACGCTGCTCGGTTTCACCGATGCCGCCAGGCACTACACGCACTTCTCCTACGAGATGGTCGCGCTCACGCCGCGTTGCGCGCAGGAACTCGGCTACCCTTTGTCAGAGGACGAAATGG